>JACRKJ010000057.1 GCA_016219825.1 Candidatus Woesearchaeota archaeon
AAAAAGGAAATGAATTTCCATTTGACCCTTCATATCCATTATTCTGGACGCAGCTTGTTTCGTATCTCAGCCAGCAGCCAGAACTGAAAGACCTTAATTTAAAGACTGGAGCGTTGTATACTGGAAGCAACCAGAACCTTATTTTAGATAAAGCAGGCGTGTTTGACCTGGATGGCCAGAAAATCGCAGTGAATCTTTTGAATGAGAAAGAATCCTCTATTAACCCCCAAGCGTCCATCCATACTGAGATCAGCAAATTCCATCTTGACTCTTTAATCGAAGAAGTGCGCCGCTCCTGGATCCAATGGCTGCTGATAACCGCCCTTGTCTTTTTATTCTTAGAGTTTTTTTACACTAAATATCGGGGTGAATTATGAGCAGGATTTCTTTATTTTTCTCACAGCATTTTGACCATGCCTCCTATCTTTTCCTAATTATCCCTCTGTTTATCCTTCTTTTTTATTTGTACCACCATTCTTTTTACAAAGACAAAGAAAGCGCTGAAACATTACAGAAAAAAAAGAAATTGAAGCTCTTTGTTCTTATCAGCAGGTGCTTTCTTATTTTATTATTGCTCTTGGCGCTCGCAGGGCCGTTCACTGAGCAGCAGCATACAATCAAAGGAACCCCTAAAGTGAGAATCCTTATCGATAACTCCACGTCGATGAAGCTCTTCAATCAAAGCTTGGCTTCCTCTCTCGCGAAAGCACTTGAAAAACAAATGCCTGTTGACGTAAGCACCTTCGCTGATGGAGACCATTCCCCCCTTGGAGAGGGAATTATGAGCGGGTTACGCAGAGATGAAAATCTTCTTCTTTTTACTGACGGCTATCAGACTGAAGGACTTTCCCTCGGTGATGTCGCGCTGTACGCGGCAACCTTAAATTCATCCATCAGCGCACTTACATTACGGCCAGCACAATATGACGCATCATTAACCATTTTAGGACCTGAGAAAACTACAAGCGACGCTGACAATCTTTTCGTTATCAAGCTTCAGCAGACAGATTTGAAACAAGTTCCTGTTACGATCACTGTTGATGGAAAGACTGTATTTGATAAGGCTACAGACGCAACAGAAATTCCTATCCACCAATCTTTCCATACTGGAACACATACACTCACAGCAAAAGTTGGGTTGCAAGATTTTTTCCCACAAAACAATGTTTTTTATAAGACTGTCAAGGTTGTTCCAAAACCAAAAGTATTCTTGTGGACGCAGCAAGCTTCTCCCCTTACGAAACTTTTCTCTCCTGTGTATGACTTAGATGAAGGAACTGAATTGCCTAAAGAGCTTTCTCCTTATACTGCAGTTATTGTCAATAACTTAGACGCGGAAACTGTTAAACCGCAGGTAGATCGTTTTGTCAATTACATCTCTTCTGGAAATGGATTCGTTGTTGTCGGCGGTGGACAGTCGTATGAATCTGGCGGATATAAAGGAAGCAGATTCGAGCAATTACTACCTGTTACGATCTCCCAAGCTGGCAAGAAGAAAGGGGATGTAAGTATTGTTCTTGTTATTGATATTTCTGGAAGCACTGGCGTGAGTTTTGGCGATAATACAAAATTAGATGTGCAGAAAGCGTTAGCTTTGGGAATTTTAAAAGACATCAGCCTTGTCAACCGCGTAGGCGTTGTCGCGTTTAACACTGAAGCATACACTATCACGAATGTCAGCCTTTTAGTCCAGCAGATTGGTTTAGAAGACAAGATTACACGGCTTGTGTTTAATGGTGGAACCTTAATTGATACTGGATTAGGACAAGCTGTGAACTTATTAGAAGACGCAAAAGGAAGCAAAAATATTATTCTCATTTCAGATGGTTTAACAAGAGATGTTGAAAAAGCTGTCCGGGTAGCGCAATTCGCCTCCAGCCAGGGCATCCGGATTTATACTGTCGGCGTTGGCGACGATACAAATGTGGACGTCATGCAGCAACTCGCTGACATTGGGGGAGGGGCGTTTTTTCAGCCAGACACAAAAGAAAAAATAAAACTTCTTTTTGGCGCGAGTGAAATCAGCGGATCAAGAAGAGTCATCCCGTTCTTTGTGTTTGATGACCATCATTTTATTACAGAAGGCGTCAGCTTGAAAGGAAGCTTGTTCGGCTTTAATACATTTTTTCCGAAAGCTGGAGCGAAAGTTTTAGTAACAACTGACACTGGAGACCCTCTTTTTGTGGCTGGGAGGTTTGGACTGGGAAGAGTTGTTTCTGTCGGCACTGATGATGGAAGCTTATTTGGACCTGAACTACTAAATAAGCAGAATTCGAGGATCTGGACGAGAAGCGTGAATTGGGCAATCGGCGATCCTGAACGAAAGAATGAGCGTTATTTAGACATCCATGACACACGCATTGGACAATTAACGGACGTGCTGTTTAAGTCTCCTGATGAACCGCGCTCTGAGGAACTTGCCTTTGTGAAAATCGATAAAGAGCTGTATAAAGCGAGCTTCACTCCTTCAGACATTGGATTCCAGCAATTGTTTGACGCCACATATGGAGTCAATAGTCTGCAAGAATACGCCGCTGTCGGGATGAATCCCGCATTGGGCAAATTCGCGCGATCCACAGGCGGGAAGATGTTCTCTCCTGACCAAATCGATGAGATTGTTTCATTTATGAAAACAAAATCAAAACGAAGCATTTTGGAGAAACGAAGCTACGCATGGATCTTCGCATTGCTCGCTATCCTGCTCTTTTTAGCAGAGATTGCTGCGCGGAGAGTTGTAAAGAACTTTTATAAATCCTGAGATCACCTTATGGAGAAAAGACATGAGCTATATTGACGACAACGCCAACAGGTATTTATTATTAGGACTTGTATTGATCGCTTTAGCAATCGCCGGGCTTACTGTTTTTTACCAAGAAAGCTTTCATAATATTAATACGAAATATTTTACGAAGGTTAGTCAGTTAAACCAAACATTCGGGCAATTATTGCAGACGCAGCAAATAGCGAATAAAACTAGGGAAGAGTTGTTATTAAAGACAGAACGAGAGCAGGACCTTTCCTCCAAATATATTGATGTGCGAACGCAGAAAGACCAACTGTCGAAAGAACGGCTTGAGCTTTTAGCAATCAAAGAAAATTTAGAGACACAACTCTCCGCACAGACCGCGCTCGCCGCAAGCTTAGGAAAAGAATTGAACAGGACAAAAGATTTAGCAGCAAGCCTGCAAGGCCAAATTAATGACCTTCAATCACAGCTTGCTGCCTGCCAGGCGAGACCATGCAAAACGTAAAACCTATTGGAACAGCGTTGAAACAACTTGGCGAGGCTTTACTTTTTTTAGATGTTATTTTTCTTACGCTCAGCACCACCTTTGTTTTTCTTCTGGCGTTATTATTTTTAGTTCTTTTTACTTTTTCCTGGGTCTACGCGTTCGCTCCGAGTTTTGTTTATTTAGGGCTGGCGCTGTATTTTCATTACAGACGAAACCGCTTATTAGAAGTTGAACAAAAAGTCCCTGTACTCTCTGAGGCATTGCGGACTGTCGCAGACACGATCTCTGTTGAAAGCAATGAGGTTCTCGCCTCTTTACGCGAGGATGTCTTGCGGCAGATGAAGAAAATCAAAATTTCTTATTTTCTGGATTTTACCTCCTTAGGTTTGAAATTGCTCAGCATCGTGATTGTGTCTTTCTTAGTCGTTCTTATCGCCATCTTGAACATTAATTTCAATGTCCAATTTAACCCGCACATTCCTGAAGCAATCAAATCCTTCACTGTCCGGAGCGCGAGCCAGGAAGTTCCCCGTATTGATTTAAGCTCGCTTGAGGGGAAAAACATGAGCTTGATTTTCGGGAATAGGTCTTTAGCGACTTTAGGCACGAAGGAAGTTTTATTGGAGATCCATCCTTTACAAAGCGAGATCAACCTGGATGAATCCACCACCCCTGAGAAAAAAAATTTTAATCCACCGGATTTTCCAAAAGAGATATATACTAGCTCCGAAAGTACTTATACTGAGCAAGTTCCGAAACGGAATCAGCAACTGATTAAGTCGTATTTCGAGCAAATAACGAGGTGACCATGACTTCCCTTCCTGAAATCCAAAAACGCGTTGAGCTTCTTCTTCATGAAATGAATAAAGTGGTTGTCGGGCAAGAACCTGTCATTGAACAGATTTTAGCTGCGTTATTATGCAACTCCCACGCGCTTGTTGAAGGATATCCAGGATTAGCTAAAACACTGATTGTAAAAACGCTCGCTGAGACTATGGATTTACGGTTTGGCAGAGTGCAGGGAACTCCAGATTTACTGCCTGGCGATGTTTTAGGGACGTATTTAATCGATGAATCAAAAGGACATAGAGAATTCAAATTCCAGCCTGGACCTGTTTTCACAAATGTTCTTTTAATGGATGAAATCAACCGAGCTTCACCAAAGACGCAATCTGCTTTATTAGAAGCGATGCAGGAACGGCAAGTGACTGTCGGGACAAGCACCTTAAAACTAGAAGAACCTTTTTTTGTCCTGGCCACACAAAATCCTATTGAACAAGAAGGAAGCTTGCTGCTTGACCAGGAAGTATATGTTAATGGAGAATTGAAAACTGGAAAAACGCTGCTGGAAGAGGCAGAGCATGCTACACTTGTTGAGGATGGAAAATTTAGCCTCTATAAATTTGACGACTTTTCCACATTTTCTTTAAATGCATCTGGGAAACTGGAAAAGAGCGAAAGTTATTTGTATACTTATCCTTATTCTGGCACAACCTTTCACTTGAAAACTGCTTCTGGAAAAGAAATTACTGTTACTGCAAATCATCCGCTTTTAGTGAATGCGCTAGGAGAAATTAAATGGAAGAAGGCAGAAGAACTTCTGGAAGGAGATTATCTTGTTTGCCCTGGAAAACTTCCTACGGATCATGAACAAATTGAACTTTTAACCCACCAACAAACGATGCAAGAGCTGCAGAAGAAATATACTGTTGTTTCTTATGAAGATCTTCTCTTATTACGACAACGAAGCAATGACTTCACGGATTTTTCTTCGTTTACTGGCAAAGATTTTGACGCATTACGCATTGCCGCCACTCTGCAAATTCACCAACTTGCCGCAGAACTCTCTCTCAATAGACAAGAATATTGGCAATTACTACGCTATCTTCGCCGACCTACTAAAAATGCCGCTCTCCATCACTGTTTAAGCATCTACTTCTCTGCCCATAATCCTTTTTTAGAAACAGCTCGTGATTGTATAGACTCTCTCACACCTATTAGCATCCATCGTTTTTCCACTGATCGAGATACTGTTTTTTTTCTTGCGTTTTTACTTTCTGACGGATGCAGAATAAAGGGATTAATTGGGGGAACGCAAAAGAATTTTCCTTCCGCACTTGATCGCTTTATCTCTATCTTAACCAAGAAAATAGGTGTTCAATTAACAATCTTGACACAGGATGCTACTGGTTGCCGAACAGCAAAGAAAGTCTCTGCCCCGCTTTCTGATTATTTCCATTTCCGTTATGGCATTGTGCAGGACAGTTTACCTCTTTCTTCTATCCCTTCCTGGATGCTTCGTCTGCCTACAGATCTCCGACAGGAATTTTTGAAAACCTTTATTTCCCTTGAAGGCAATTTACGAGATCGTCGCATTAAGGTTTCTCAAATCAGCAGACCCAGCATTAATACTTTGAGCTATATGCTTCTACAAGAAAGCATTTTGCCTTGGTTTGCGGTCAAGCACCGTTCTACTGGAACAGACCATGTTCTTAAAATTCAAGGAAAAGATCTAGAAACTTACCTTACACGTATTGGCTGGTTGGATGATGAAGTACGTACGTCCACTCTTCTTTCTCTTAAAGAATCTACACATTCGAGTTTCCGCACTGTTCCTGTTCCACGCGAGAAGATTATTGAATTTGTGCAATTACTTGGCATGAATTCATTTCATACCCTAAAAGAAAGAAAACGTTTCCTTTCTAAGAAATGGTATTGCGGTTATAAAGCAGTCAAACAAGGCAAGTCTACTCTTTCCACTTGGATGCTGCAACAACTTATCGACGGTTTTAAGGAAGAGATTTATTTTCGACAGAAATTAGATGTTTCTTCCTTGCTTGTTGATAATCCCCGTTATGCCGCTTCACTTTGTGGATTGCCATTGACACAGATTTCTTTCCAACTACACTGCTCTAAAAATCAAGTCTGGAATCTTTATTCACAAGGAACGTGCCAGCTTACCACTGAAATTCACTCTCTTATTTCTATGCATTATCAGCAATCTCTTTTCCGAGCACAACAGATTTTACATTATTTAGAAGCTCTTGCAACTGAGGCAGTTTATTACGACCCAATCAGATCTATGTCTGCAGAATTATATACTGGAAATGTTTTTGGACTTACTGTTCCCGGGCTGCAGAATTATGTTGCTGGGTACGGAGCTTTGGGATTTAATCATAATACCTTTAAACTTCCTGAAGCGCAAAGCGACCGTTTCTTATTTAAGGTTAAGATTGGCTATCCTTCTGTCGAGGAAGAATTGACTGTTGTAAACCGCTATACTGAAGGAACACAGCTTCCCGCTGTCCGAAAAGTGTTCAATAAGGAAAATTTATTGGGGATGCAGCAATACACGCGGCAAATCCCTATCGCGAATGATATTAAGAAATACGCGCTGCAGGTTGTCGCCGCTACACGCGTGAATAAAGAGCTTATTGAATACGGCGCTTCTCCACGCGCTTCTATTGGCTTAATTTTAGCTGGAAAAGCACGGGCATTACTGAATGGTAGAAAGTTTGTCAGCAAAGAAGATATTCAAGTGATGGCATATCCTGTATTGCGGCATAGAATTATTTTAAGTTTTGAGGCTGACAGGCAGAATTTAAGCGAGGATGACGTGATTAAGCAGCTGCTCAAGAAATGATTCAATCTGAATTTTTGCACCAACTGGATAAACTGAATTTAGTTGTTAAAAAGAAAGTCACCTCACATTTTACTGGGGAACGGCGGACGCAGTATTTAGGCTCTGGATTATTATTCCATGAGTATGTGCCGTATGTGTTTGGGGAAGATATTAAGGCTGTTGATTGGAAAGTCTATGGAAGAACTGACCGCTTGTTTGTTAAAAAGTTTGAAGAAGACCGCAATTTAACTGTGCATGTCTTAGTTGATTTCAGCGGGAGCATGAACTTTGGAGCGAAGATCAAGAAATTTGAATACGCTTCCATGATTGGATTAGGGTTTGTGTATCTCGCGATGAAGGACAATGAACGGTTTGTATTAAGCACGTTTGACGACACGCTTGATTTTTTTAAACCGAGAAAGGGACAGAGGCAATTAGCTGCTATTCTGCATTACTTAAACACGAAACAGCCAAAAGGCGGAACAGATATTCAGCATGCCCTAGCAAAATACAAGGAATTAGTCAATTCTAAATCATTGATTATTATTATCTCTGATTTTTTTTATGACCCTGAACTTCTAGCAAATGTCCTTCACCGGTATAAGAAGAATAAAATCAAGTTTATCCAAGTTTTAGATCCTCTGGAGAATAAACTAAACCTGGAAGGAGATTATCATTTAACAGACTTGGAAAGCGACACAAAACTGCATACCTACATTGACCCGTATTTACGCAAACAATATTTTGACTCACTGCACAAGCACATTATGGAAATTCAGAAAAAATGCCTGGAAGTGAACGCTGATTTTTACACGATCAATACAGACGAAGACCTGTTTGACGTATTTTATAAAATCCTTTAAATAACTTTCACCGCTTTCGCTTCTTTCGCGAGTTTTTTCGCTTCCTCTAATTTTTCCCCGCTTTCAGAATAGATTGTGTACAGAATATCTCCTTTTTCCACATACGCACTTGATTTCGCATGCAGGTAGATCCCTGCTCCTTTGTCTCCTGGAGAGCCCGCAGCTTTCGCAACTTTGCTTGTTTCCTTATTGCTGATTTTTACTTTTCCCTTCTTTTCCGCCTTTATTTCTGCTGCAAACATCCCTATCTTAATATCGCTTCTTTTGACGTCTGGATTTCCTCCTTGGGCCTTGATAATTTCCCTCATTTTCTCCATCGCCTTCCCAGAATCCAGGATCTCCTCAGCTTTCTCTCTCGCCTGCTTCACATTGACCATCTCCAATAAATCAGCTGCGAGCATCAATGACTGCTCACGCAAATCTCCCGGGCCTTTTCCCTCCAGCACTTCCAGAACATCTCTCGCTTCCAACGCCGGGCCAATTCCGTTTCCAATCGGCTGGGATCCGTCAGTAATCCTGATTTTTATTTTCATCCCCACTTTTTTTGTCAACGCCTCAAATTTTTTCGCAAGCTTCTGGGCTTCCGCTTTTGTTTTTAATTTTGTTTCTTCCCCTATTGGAAGCTCCAACAAAAAATGCGTGCAACCCGCGGCAGCTTTTTTCGCCACAATACTCGCCAATAAAATTCCCTCTGGATCTAAACTCAGCGGGCGTTCAATCTTAATTAATTTGTCGTCCGCGCTCGCTAAGTCCAATGTTCCGCCCCATACCATGCAGCCATTTGTTTTTTCGACGATTTCCATTATTTTTTCCCTGGAATGCGCGACTGGAGCAAGAACTTCCATTGTATCTGATGTGCCTGATGGGGATGTAATTGAGCGCGTGGATGTTTTTGGAATGTAAAAACCAGCTGCGGCAATAATTGGAACAACAACCATTGTGATCCTGTTTCCAGGAACGCCGCCGATAGAATGAATATCCACAATGGGTTTTTTATTAAACTCTAATTTTCCCCCAAAACGCACAATTGCTTTTGTCAAGGCGGCAGATTCTCCCAATGACATCCCATTTTTATAGCACGCGCTGACAAAATAGGTTGTTTCAATCTCTGTCAACTTGTTTT
>JACRKJ010000058.1 GCA_016219825.1 Candidatus Woesearchaeota archaeon
CAACGGCTCAACAAACCTGTCTTCATATCCAAAATGAAACCGCATTTGTTGGCCTACAGTTGTATAAATCACAGCTTCTACTTCTTTGTTTAACTCTGCCAGTGCGATCTTCTCCAGAGTTTCTTTTGCTTTCTCGTACCCGGGACGCAAGAGTTTAATATCTGAAATCATATCCATATGGGATACGCAACACTTAAAAAACTATCATTCTTTCTATTAATATGGCGAAGAAGAAACATTCTGCGGCTTATTACCTTGGCTGGGTTCCTGTTAAATACACCGCGAAAGGCATTAGGTATGGTGTTTATTACTTAGGCAGAGGTTTTGGCTGGAGTTTATATCATGTTGGAAAAGGAATTGGTAATGGTGTTAAATGGGGCTATACTGCAATCAAAACAAAACGCCAAGAGGCGAAAGCAGAACAACTTATACAGGAAAAGCGGCCTAACAGCAACGCAACCTACCACCAATTTGACCAAGTGCACTCTTTTGCAGGAAATTATACAGATTTTGAAACGAAATTTTTGAACATGCCGAGCATGATCGGAATTATTATTGGAGCGCGAGGCACTGGCAAATCCGCCTTAGGTATGAAACTATTAGAGAATGTGCAGGCAAAAACTGGAAGAATTGTGTGCGCGATGGGATTTAAACAGGAAAGCTTGCCTGCATGGATCCAGATTGTCAATACCTTAGAAGAAATTCCCAGCCATTCTGTTGTTTTATTAGATGAAGCTGGGATTGAGTTCAGCTCCCGCTCTTCGATGAGCAACGTGAATAAATTATTAAGCTCGCTGATGCTCGTAGCGAGGCATAAAGATCTGTCAATTTTATTTATTTCACAGAATAGCTCGAATTTAGATATTAATATTTTACGGCAAGCTGACTTCTTATTCTTGAAACCATCCTCGTTATTGCAGAAAGATTTTGAACGGGAGAAAATCAAAGATATGTACGCTGACGTGTCTGAGCATTTCCACAACCATAAACATTTACCTGGACTGGTGTATGTGTATTCTGATCCTTTTCGAGGATTTGTGACAAATCCACTGCCCTCATTCTGGAATCAGCAGACCAGCAAAGCGTACAGCGGGTTCAGCGGAAAGAAATAGATTTAAGAACAAGAAAAAAAGCGGATTATATACATGAAGTATCGCACGATTAAGCTGCTTCTTTCCCTGCTTGTTTTAGCACTCTCGTTCTTCGTGATTAAACATCCTGACCAAACAGTCCAAAAGATTACTGGAGCGACGGCCATCCAGACTGGAGAACATGCGATTGTGTTTAGGATTGTTGATGGCGACACAGTCCAATTAAAAAATGGGGATAAAGTCCGGTTATTAGGCATTAACACGCCAGAACATGACCAATTGTATTACCAGGAAGCAAAAGACTATTTGAAAGAACTGATTGAAGGGAAAGAAGTTGTCCTGCAAGAAGATAAAGACACGAAAGACAAGTATGGACGATTATTACGTTATATCCTTCTTGATGGAAAGAATATCAATGTCGAGATGGTTGAACAAGGCTACGCGACAGAGTATGTTGTCCAGCCGAATGTTCACTATGAGAAAGAATTTGACCAAGCATGGAAAACCTGTTTACAGAATAAAATCCGTTTATGCAAGCCTGCCTTGTCCACTGAAAAAAATTGCGGGTCTGACTGTGTTTATTTATCGAATGTTCATCCAACAGCGTCCGGCGACGCTTGCAGGAACTTAAATGATGAATATATTTCTCTGGGGAACCAATGTGAACGAAATTGCAATCTCACTGGCTGGACTGTCAAAGACGCTTCTTCACGAACGCCTTATACTTTTCCTGAACTTTCTCTTGCTGCAAATCAAGAAGTTTCTCTGCATACTGGATGCAGTATTAATACAGCAAACGATATGTATTGGTGCAATAGTGGAAGCTCCTGCAACACCATCTGGAATGATGACACTGATACTGTTTTAGCCAGAAACGTGGAAGGAAATTTGGTGTTTAGTTATACTTATCCGCAGTAATTATTTTATGAGATTATCTTATTTTTCACTTGCTTTCTGAAGACAGTACCTTGCCAGCAGTTTTCCAACTTTATCTTCGTCAATGCATTTAAGAATCTCATTCTTTTCACTAACCAACCCAGCTAACCTGCTGTTTTGTTTGCTATACTCCACAGATATGCGTGTTTCTCCCTCAGCAAGATCATCATAGGCTGTCTGCAATTTCGCCATTTTTCCATGGCAGTCACGGACATGATCTTTCAGTGCCCTTCCTTTTTTTTCTAATGTACTATATTCCTGCCTGCACGCTTCAATTCTATGGTGAAGCTCTTCCTCTTCTATCATACTCTCTTCAGTTGGAGAAGATACAATATACTGGACAGCCATTCCAGCGCAGAAGAAAGCAAGACCAGCAACAGCGTATTTCACGGTTTTCCAATCCCTTTTCGCAGGCTCCGGCGTTATTCCTTTATGGATGGGCGTGACTGTCGCGATCCTTTCGTTTTGCATCCTTCCCATTTATACAGAATTTTTATAAAGTTATCTTTGGCTCTCATAGGCTTTATAAATCCCCTTTTCTTAAGAAAAAGCATGAAAGGATTCGTTGTGTATCCAGATTATAGGATTGATGAAAACAGAGCTTCTGTCTTGCTTTATGGCAGATTAGAGAATGGGGAGAGTTTCTTAAGCGTCCATCTGTACAAACCCTATTTTTACATCCGCCAGAAAGATCTAGAACCAGCGCGACAGTTAGATAAAAAATATACCTATGAAAAGACACATTTAAAAAATAAAGAAGGAGAAGCTGTTGTGAAAATTATTCTCGATATTCCCGCAGATGTCCCAAAATTACGCAAGAAGTTTGAGGACGCTGAAATTATCTGCTATGAGGCTGATATTCGCTTTCCCTATCGTTTTTTGATGGACAAAGAGATTTTAGGAAGCATTGACATTGATGGGGAGTATGTTTCTGGAGGCAGAGTTGACCGTGTGTATTTACATCCAGATATTAAACCAATATATTGGGAACCACAATTGAAAGTGCTTTCCCTGGATATTGAAACGATGTCAGATATGCAGACTGTCGTTTGTTTATCCTTATGGGGAAAGAATTACAAAAAAACATTTCTGCTTACTGATGAACCGATCGAAAATACGATTGCGTGCAAAACTGAAGAAGAATTACTAGAGAAATTCGCGCAGGAAGTTGTCAGCTATGACCCTGATATCCTCACAGGATGGAACGTCATTGATTTTGACTACAAAGAATTGCGGGACAGAATGAAGAAGTATAATATCCCATTCGTGTTAGGGCGGGATGAAAGCACCAGCACCTTAAAATTAGAGGATAATTTCTTTCGTGAAAGCAAGGCAAATTTTTCTGGGCGAGTCGTGCTGGACGGCATCTCTGTTTTAGGAACATCCTTTATTAAACTGCCAGATTATAAACTTGACACTGCTGCGAAAGTTATTCTGAAAGATGAGAAATTGTTGAAGTTTACTGGGAAGAAGTTTGAGGAACTGGAGAGAATTTACAAGGAAGACAAGCCAACATTAGCAGCGTATAATCTGAAAGACGCTGAATTAGCGTACAGGATCTTAGAGGAAAGTAAGGCGCTCGCATTAACGATTAAACGAAGCTTGATTACCGGCATGCCGTTAGATAGAGTTGACGCGTCCATCGCCTCCTTTGATTCATTGTACATCCGAGAAGCGCACACAAAAGGATTTGTTGTCCCTACTGGGAAATTTGGGGAGAAGGAAGAGCGGATTAAAGGCGGATATGTGCGGGAAAGCGAGCCTGGCATTTATGATTATATTTTAGTATTTGATTTTAAAAGCCTGTACCCGAGCATGATGCGGACATTCAACATTGATCCATTAAGCTATGTTGAATCTGGGAAAGGAAAGAATCTGGTTGAAGCGCCGAATGGAGCGCGATTCAAGAATGAAGACGGCGTTTTGCCAACATTATTAGAACGTTTATGGGCAGAACGAGAACAGGCACGAAAAAATAAAGATGAACTAACCAGATATGCTATCAAGATTTTAATGAATTCATTTTTTGGAGTGCTTGCTTCACCCGCATGCAGATTTTTCAGCTTGGATGTCGCGAACGCGATCACGCATTTCGGGCAATATCTAATTAAACTAACAGGCGAACGGATTGAAAAGATGGGCTATCATGTAATCTATCAGGATACCGATTCCAATTTTGTTGTTTCGAAAGCGAAAAATTTTGAGGACGCTGAGAAGATTGGGAAGAAGATTGAGAAAGAGATCAACGCGTTTTACGCTGACTTTATCAAGAAAGAGTACAAACGCGAAAGCTTTTTGGAACTGAATTTTGAAAAGACGTTTATTAAATTCTTAATGCCGCGGTTGCGCAAAGAAGAAGCTGGGGCGAAAAAACGCTACGCTGGCTTGTGGAAAAAGGACGGGAAAGAAACCATTCAATTCACAGGGTTGGAAGCTGTCCGCGGGGACTGGACAGAGCTCGCAAAAAAATTCCAGAAAGAATTGTATGACCGGGTTTTCCATGATAAAGAGATTACTGAGTACATAAAGAAATTTATCCAAGAATTAAAGAAAGGAAAATATGACGAACTCTTAGTGTATAGAAAGAGTATCAGGAAGGAATTGAAAGAATACACCGCCACTACACCCCCCCACGTTAAGGCAGCCAGATTATTACCTAAACTAGAAGGCAATGTTATTGAGTATATCATTACTGAAAAAGGACCAGAACCTATCCAACATCAAAAGCACAAGATTGACTATGAGCATTATATTGGCAAGCAGATTAAGCCCATCGCAAATTCAGTTTTAGTGTTTTTCAACAAGAGTTTTGACGAATTGCTGAAAGGAAGCAAACAAGTAAGTTTATCAGACTATTAATCATCTACTAATAGTAACAAATAAGAAGCTTTATAAATGCCCTATCCTTTTTAGACGTACGCACTATGATTGAAATTACCAGCCCTTCACTCTCCGCCGCCGCCAGAAAGTCCATCCTCCTCGCGTACGCTAAAGAAAAGCCCCATGACGCACTGTCTTACGCGCGCCAGTTCGCTTCTGATCCAGACCCTGTTTTACGTTTAGCAGCCGCGGGCGCATTCGGGATTATTGGGGGCAGAGAAGGATACTCCTCCCTTGTTGACCTTTTACACCATGAACAAGATCGTGAAGTCCAGAAACGCGCGATTATTGAACTTGGAAGCACAAGAGATAGCCGCGCTTTGTTCGCGCTTGTTAATATTTATCGACATTGGAACACCTCAAACCAGATTTCTGTTCTTTCCGCGATCCACATCCTTTCTGATCCACGCTCCTCTTCTTTTTTAGAAGACCTTCTTACGAATCCACAAGCATTAGACGCATTAGGGAAAAACCTTACTGAACGCGCATTTTATGATGTACAACGCAATCCTGAATTTAGTTACACCTTCTTAGGAAAAGAAGAAGATAGGATGAAAGAATATGACCAAGAAAGCCATCTTGTTCTTGCTTCCCCAGAAGACCTTCTTGAGCTTCCCCAAAGCGACCATCCTTTCTCGTATGTGATCACACAAGACCATCAATTTGTTACAGCCCCATTCCACCAAGTAGAACATATCTCTCTTGCCAAAGGAAGAGATGTTGCCGCCGCTGGAGAATTTAATTGTGGAAGCTCCAGCGTTGTTTATATCAATAACCGCTCGTACGGATTTTATCCTGCACCAACTTCAGTTCAATCTGTCAATAAAGCATTCCATAAAATTGGAATTCCTCCTTTAAAACAATTTACTGAAACATTCCCAAAAGAAGGATATTTCACTCCCGCATTCCTTTCCCAGTTCCCATTTAGTCCTTCAGAGCCTCAATAAGCGTATCCGACGCGATTCTTCCTTGAAAGTACCTTCTAGAAAGCTCGAATAACCGATGATGCCCTTCAAGAATATAAATTTGCGACGCTGGAGCTTCTCCTGTATCCTCTTTTCTAAATACCCTCCTTGCTTTAATTGGATCTTTTTCATCAAACTGCAAAAGGTCTTTTGTACTTCTTCTTTTCTGAATTTCCCGCTGCACTTCTGTTAATGGGTGTTTTGAAATGACATTTTCCCCAAACACCAACTCTTTCGCAAAGATATAGAACCTCTCCTGGTTTTTATGCATCGGCAATTCCTGCAAATGTTTATTTCCATGACTTACCTGACTGCTTAATTGTTTTACATGATCAATCCACGCCCCTAATTGGATTAAAACATGCTCTAATTGCCCATTCACCTGTTTCGTTGTTTTTTCCGGCAATCTTTCTATAACCGCCTGCCATTTTTTCTCCCATTTTCCATAACTCTCTATTTTTTGAAGGAGAGGAATTACTTCTTTCGCAGAAATGACCGCATGTTCCAACAGCGGATTGTCTGCTTCCTCTTCCACAAGCAATTCTAAGAAAAGAATGAGATTCTTAATCTGTCTTTTTTTTGCTTTGTCCAATGCCTGAATAGATACAGATTCATCAAGCAGGTTGGTAATAATTCCCTGTTCAATCTCTTGCATGGTTTCGAGAATGAGAAGCATCCTTCCTTTCCCTTGTCCATTTATAAAAGCTTTTTGCACGATGAACATCCATTTTAATTTTCATTTCTCAGCACAATAATCTTTAAAAGTACACTTAGAGAACAATTAAATGATTACGCGTGGTACAAGAAATCAAAGAGGCATTAACCTACGAAGATGTTCTTCTTATCCCAAATTATTCTACAATCAGCTCAAGAAAACACGTTGATATTTCTACACATTTAACACCCAAGATTAAATTGAATATCCCCATGGTTTCTGGGAATATGGAATCTGTGACAGAAAGCAAAATGGCGATCGCGATGGCGAGATTGGGGGGCATTGGGATTATTCATAGGTATATGACTGTTCAAGACCAAGTGAATGAGATTTTAAAAGTCAAACGAGCTGAAGCAATTGTGATTGAGAGACCACTTACTTTAACGCCAGACAGAACATTGAAGGACGCTTCTTTGTTTATGCAGGAGCATGGAATCAACGGGTTATTAATTACTGACGCTGTCGGCAGATTTCAAGGCATTTTAACACGGAGAGATATGCTCTTTGAAGAAAATTTATTATTGCCTATTTCTGATGCTATGACCGCGAAAAAAGACGCAGTCACCGCTGAATATGGCATTGATATTGATGCAGCAAAAAATATCTTGAAAGTAAATAAGGTTGAAAAATTACCGTTATTAGATAAAAATGGATCGCTGAAAGGGCTTA
>JACRKJ010000060.1 GCA_016219825.1 Candidatus Woesearchaeota archaeon
ATGCAGGGAGTGCCATGGTACAGGAAGAAAACGGCAAAGTAAGACATTAAAAGTAAAGATCCCGGCAGGTGTAGATAGTGGTTCTCAATTGCGAATGTCCCAGGAAGGGGAAGCTGGCCCGCCAGGAGCAGTTCCAGGAGACTTATACATCGTCTTGCAGGTAGAACAAAGTGAAATATTTGAGCGCCAAGGAAATGATTTATACTTGGACCTGCCATTGACATTCAGTCAGGTTGCGTTAGGCGATGAGGTGAAAATTCCAACATTGGAAAAAGAAGTGACCTTGAAAATCCCGGCAGGAACACAAGCAGGCACGCAATTTCGGCTTGGCGGAAAGGGAATTCCAGATGTGCATGGCCGCGGCAGGGGAGACTTATTTGTGCTGGCAAGAATCATAACCCCAAAACGAATAAGCAAAGAGCAGCAGCGTCTATTTGAGGAATTAAAGAAAGCTGAAGAGAAGAAATCATTATTGGAAAGAATTAAAGAATTTGCGAAGGAAAAGTTAGGAAAATAATTAGTAAAATTAAGAAATAATATCCAAGTACTCCTTATTCAACCCGCCTAATCGGAATAATATAACCTCTTTCACGCCAGCTTTCTTGCAGAGAGTTAAATCCCTTTGTAGTTGCTCAACATGTATCATTTTTTCATGTTCCCCGACGCCTGGAGCAAGTAACCCCAATCCAGCCAGAAAATGATTGCCGTATATTTTCTTTCCAGCGAGAATATGTTTCTCCATCCATTCTTTTGATCGATAGCTGCGTAAAGAGGAGTAAAGCATTTTGACAACATTTCTTTTTTTATTTTGTGGTGTAAAATGTAATCCGAGCACAGAAAAAATCCAGCGAGAAAAGAGATGTTGTGGGAAATATTCAGCGGTAGTGATCTTTCCTTGATACGTACGAAAGAATCTTTTTATTAATATATAATTCATAAAAAATAATTGCATGCCAGAAAAATAAAGAGAGGCCTTTATCGGAAATTCAGCGTCCCAGAGGATATTAATTTTTTTATGTTGCAGTTCCTCGCATAACCGAAGCAATGCCTTTCTCTTGCTGAAGGGGCTTAGCCAATATCCTTCTTCAGCAGATAATACTGGCCAATAAATAATCTCTCTAATAAATCTATTCCTCTTTTTTAAGGATCGCGCGTATTTTTTAAATTCTTTCAAGCTGGAGGATGCGAGATACAATTTCGTGGGAAAATGGATAAGGGTTAATTTCTGAAAATTCTCTTGGGTAGGGAACTCTTCAAAAAAACTAATCTGCATGAATACAAAATATGCTTGAAGTTAATAAATCTGTTAGTTTTTCTTTCCAAGGATGTGTTGCAAGGATGGAAGTGATTCTTTGGGAAGATAGGGGGAGCGCATTGCGTCTCGAACAAGCGCATGAATCTCTTTTTTTGGTATTTTATGGTCTCGTGCGTAGTGTGCTGAAGCGCGCGCGAAAGCATAATTGATGGCATTTATTGTAAAGACAGAAAAAGCAGAAACCATCATTCGTTGCGCTTCAATAAAGTCAGAGGTATCATGAAGGTTGACTCCTTCTTGAAGGATGTCATAGTAAAAGCTGTCATATTTATCATCATCGAACTGATCAAGATATAGATGGAGCAGCTGCGTGAGGGTTTGCATTAAACTGGGATAAAGCGGGGGTATAAAAAATTAAGGTAAGCGGGTGAGTGTGAAATAGAGCGCGCTGCGGGAAGAGGAAGGGACATAAGGGGAATGGATCGTTTGAAGGATAAGTTTTGAAAATTCGTCTTTTGTTTTTCTATTTCCATAAAGATAGCGTACTTCAGCTGAGCTAAGTGCAAGCACAGTCTCTCCAAGTATCTTTGATTGAACACAGCGAGCTAGCATTCGTTGTGCTTCTACAAAATCAAGGAAATCCTGTAAATCAATCCCTTCATTCATAATTGCGATATAAGCGCGGTGCGCATGTCGGTACCGCATCTCACGCCAGTGTTCTGTGACAAGATGTGTTAATTTGAGCATATAGAAACTAAAAAGAAAAATTATAAAAAACTGATGGATCGATCATAAGGTTTATATATACAAAAAAGGTTGTTGAAAAAATGGCGTATGAAGTATTAACAGTAGTCCTAGTTATAGTTGGTTTGATCCTTCTGTATTTTATTTATACTTATAACAAATTAATTTCATTGCGAAACCAAATTAACAATGCTTGGTCGCAGATTGATGTCCAGTTAAAAAGACGTTTTGATCTGATTCCAAACTTAGTGGAAACTGTCAAGGGTTATATGAAGCACGAGAAATCAACATTTGAGGCGATCACAGAAGCGAGAAATATTATGGGAAAGGCGACATCATTAAATGAAAAAGCGAAGGCAGATGACATCTTAAGCGGCGCGTTAAAGACAATTTTCGCTGTCTCAGAGAATTATCCAAGATTAAAGGCGTCTGAGAACTTTATGCAATTGCAGGAAGAATTATCAGGCACAGAAAGTAAAATTGCGTATGCGCGCCAGTTCTACAACGATACTGTTTTAACGTTTAATGATAAAGTCCAGAAATTCCCAAGTAATCTATTAGCTGGAATTGCGGGATTTGCAACGCGTGAATTTTTTAAAGCAGAGGAAGAAGCACGCAAAGCGGTCCAAGTCAAATTTTAACATTCTCGTTCCATGGAAAAAACAAGTTTTTATGAAGAAATAAGCAGAAACAAGCGCAATTCATATATCTTGATCTCGTTCTTTTTTACACTTGTTATTTTATTAAGTTATATTGTTGGAGTGGTTTTTTTTAGAAATAGTGTTCTCGGTGTTGCGATCGGCGTCTTTTTAGGAATTATATTTACGCTTATTGGATATTATTCTGGAGACAGTTTAATCGCGCAGGTGAGCCATGCGAAGGAAGCGAAAAAAAAAGAACATCCCTATTTGATGAATACGGTTGAGGGATTGTCGATCGCTGCGGGAATGCCAATGCCAAAAGTGTATATCATTGATGACTCTGCGATTAACGCGTTCGCGACAGGAAGAAGTCCCGAGCATGCGATTGTTGGCGTTACATCTGGCGCGTTGGAAAAATTAAACAGAACAGAACTGGAAGGTGTTCTTGCTCATGAAATGAGCCATATACGAAATTATGACATTAGGTTTATGATGCTGGTAACAGTCTTAATTGGGTTAGTAACCTTGTTGAGTGATTTTTTCATCCGCAGTTTCTTTTGGGGCAGTAGGGATAGGGACAATAAGCAGTCAAATGTTGTCTTTTTGGTGGTTGGGTTGGTCTTAGCGATTTTGACTCCAATTATCGCGCAGTTGGTTAAGTTCGCGATTTCCAGAAGACGTGAATATCTTGCGGACGCGTCTGGGGCGCAATTGACAAGGTATCCAAAAGGACTGGCAGACGCGTTAAAGAAAATCCAAAAAGATCATGAACCGTTAGTGGAGGCTGCGAACAAGGCGACAGCTCATTTATGGATAAGTAATCCGTTGCGTGGCTCAAAGCAATTCTTTGATGGCATGTTCAGTACGCATCCTCCTTTAGATGACCGTGTGAAAAGATTGGAAGCAATGTAAATTTACAATTGAGTAATCTTCCGATATAATATCTCAATTTCTTCAGCGCTAAATCCAGTAAGCGGCGCAAGTGCAGTCTTGTCATGAAGGTCTAGATCTTCAAATAGTTTATCAGAAACAACAATATCTTCTTTTAGTTGTGCTCGTAGATGGACTGTAAACCCATATGCGAATTTATCTAATAATTGCAGTTTTTGAGGCGTAACGAGCGTGCAGCCGCGCTTCATCATGAAGTAGCCTGCGGCAGTTGCGTATTTCTCATTCGTTGCATCTAAAAACACATCGCCGGAAACACCGACAGGCAATCCGCCTAATCCTGGATAAACAGTTTTATACACATACGCCCCATCTTGAAATATCTCAATAAAGATCTCAGCTTCAGGTTTTTTCAAATCTACACGAATATCTTTTTTTCGTTCTAAAATAAATCCGCCAATTTCTTCATTAACTTCTTGTGAGGATTTATACGCTTTCTGGACGCGGTTAGTGCTGATCCGGAATGTTTTTTCATCTTCTAAGAGTTGCAATGCCTTTTCTCCTAACTGTTCAAAAGAAACTTTTTCTGTTC
>JACRKJ010000059.1 GCA_016219825.1 Candidatus Woesearchaeota archaeon
CGGGCCATTTTCTATCACATACACCGCTGACCCCCTGCGGTTTGTGAAAGAGCAGAAGAAACAAGAAACAATTATTGTCCATCTAACAGTTTATGGGATTTCTGTTGGAGATATTCTTCCTGAACTTCAGACACAAAAGAAAAACATTTTAGTCATTATCGGCGGAGAAAAAGTCCCGCCAGAATATTACCATCTCGCAGACTTTAACATAAGCGTTGGAAGCCAGCCTCATTCTGAAGTCGCAGGGCTGGCAGTCTTTCTTGACCGCTATTTTGAGGGAAAAAGCATTTTTAAAAAATTCGAAGACGTTGCTGTCGATATTCTTCCAATGACCCATGGAAAGAAGGTTGTTCCAAGAAAACAAAAGCTTTTAAAAGAAGATCATCGATAGAACCATATCTATGTTGCACTATCTAAAAAGAGGTATTGTCCTAGTTTTCCTTCTTCTTTTTTTACAAACCGCGCTCGCTGGATTTACTATAAACCTCACGCGCGAAAGCGTTGGGCCTGACCAACCTTTTGATGGATACATTGAATTGAATTATACTACTACTCTTCCAAGCGACGCAGTGTTTAATTTTACCGCAGCGAACAGCTCTTTCCTTGTTTCCTTGAGAGATCTCCTTAAAAACAACTGGAACGTTAAAACCATTCCTAGTTTTTACAAAAAAGGAAGTTCTTCAGCATCCGCTTCATATGTATTTAATCGTCCTGGAACTGTTCTTGCTGGCGCTTTGGATTTAAGCGAAAATGGGGCGAATAAACCACAAGATGTGCTTGATGTGCAGAAAGCGACATTTACTATTGAAGGAACTACGGCGCAAGGAATCTATCCAAGCGATGTCCGCCTCTTTGTTGGAAACAGTTTATTCTATACCTATAAAGGTCAGTTTTTAGAGCCTGCCCAGTATGCCCCTTTTAACAGCAGTTATGTAAATGGAAGCGCTTCTGGATCAAAAAATATGCGCGGCGGAAAAAATGATGTATTCTGTGAACAAGTGCAACTGCAGCCCAGCGAAGAATACCAAATCCGCGTTACATTATCCGGGATTGATGACGCAAGCCAGACAATCAACGCGACGATCAGCGACATTCCAGTTTTAGACTGCACACAAACAAGCTGCTGCCAGCTTCATCCTAGTTTAAGCCAATTAGAACCCACTTGTGTTTTGAAAAAAGATGTGCAATCTACCCAATTAAGTTATCTCTGTGTCAGCGTTGAAGGCGGAGAAAGCGACAAAACATATTATCGGCTTGCCACAGATAATGACCCACGCGTTGTTTCAGGCTACTATAACGGACAGGCAGTCAATCTTGATTACCATATCTTTGGCGCCTGGAGGACCTATGAACGCAGATTACTCTCTTCTAAAACGATCAATGCAAGCACTGATGTCTTAAACATATATAAGGAAAAGAGCTTGCTTCTTCCACTAAATATTTCCAGCAGCACAAATGGGATTGTCCGCTTAAGCAACCTAAGTTTAGAATTCAATACAAATACAGGCGTCAGCACCTTGAGTTCATTTACTTCCTTGGATTTTTTTCCAGAACAAGTGAATTTAACAAGTGTCATCCGTATTCCATTTTCTTCCCTCTCCTTTTTAAAATCCCCTTCTGACTACGGCTCTTATCTTCCCTTTTTTGTGCAGTTTATGAATTCCCGTAGCGATAAACTTTATTTCCATGTGATTCCCGCTCCTGTTCCTGTTATCCGCATGAGCACCACAACTCCCAATGTTAATGACATTGTCCGTTTTGATGGAAGCCAGTCTTATTCACCGCAAAACAGGGTTTTAGTCAGATATTACTGGGATTTTGGCGATGGAAGCAACGCAACAGGCATGAACACAACACACGCATACACTCAGACAAAAAATTTCACTGGGATCCTAACAGTTTATGATGAAAAGAATATTGCCGGCACACGTTCGTTTACTATTACCCTTGCTGGCTCTACTCTAAATATAGGAGAACAGCTCACGCAGCTTGACAATACAACAGCTTCCACACTCCAGCTCTTTTCTTCTCCCTCCTTGAAAACACTTTCCCAGGATCTGCATCTTCCCCAGCAAGTCCAAGCTTTACAAGCAAACATCAGTTCTTTGAAAAAAGAATACATCACAATAGATCTCAATAATACCCTCAATGACACTGAGCGGGACATACTTTTTCAAGGCATTCGCGGAAGATTACATCTTGTTTCAGCATCACTGCCTGTTCAAGTTCGAATTGATCAAAGCGTCACCTTCAATCCAAAAATCTCCAGTTTAGATGAAATTCCCTCTTCATTGAATACAGGAAATTTTGAGCAGTTTGAAGAAAAAGTGTTTAAAGCGCAACAAAGCGTCTCTGTTACTGGAGAAGCCCGTGTTGTCTCTATCCGCTACGCAGACCAGCATACAACCTCTTTTGTCTTGGTCAAGAAAACTATCAGCGGCTCTGGAAAATATTATGACCTTTTCCCCGCTAGCATTTCTTCAAAACAATATCTGAGCGAGGCTCCTGAAGAAACTGGTTCAACTGTTTCATTTTCCAGCTCTCCTTTTATCTATCTGCTTGATGGACAAACTCCGCTTTCTCAGGTTAAAAACATTAAGACGATTGTTCTCCCTGGCGTGCTTCCTGATTTAGACACTGGAGATAACAATGTCGCGGTTTGCGGCAACAATAAATGCGAATTAGGAGAAACGTCCTCAAGCTGCGCGAATGACTGTGGCTCCCAGCCCCCTTATCTTGCGTTAAGCATTCTCGTTATTGTCCTTATTTTAGGATTGGTGTATATTTTCCTGTATAAAGGAAAGTATAACTTCCATAATTTGTTTGGGAAAAAGATGAAGAAAAACGCGAAAGAATTGTTTCCCCATGAAAAAGAATATCTCGCTGTTAAAAAATATGTGGAGCAAGCATTACAAAAACAATTCCTGCCTTCGCAAATCCTTGAAGCGTTGAAGA
>JACRKJ010000061.1 GCA_016219825.1 Candidatus Woesearchaeota archaeon
GAAATAGAGACAGGTTGTGTTCTGTTTAATGGATGGGGGGTAATAGTAAAATTGGTCTGTGTTGGGGGAATCGTGTCTTGAGTGAAAACATTCCAGTCAAAAGAGCTTGTCTGCTTTCCATCGCTTGCTTCAACAGCAATTGTTTCCTTGCCAACCTGCTTTGGCTTGTAGCTGAACCATAATGAATTTTTTAGAATAACTGCGTCATTGATCTTCCATTGATATGCAAGAGGGTCATATTCACGGTCAAATGCGAGAGCGGTAAAATTTGTGGTATTCCCAAATTCCATAGTAATCTCTTTTTTATAAGGGGTGAATCCAACGAACTGGGGGGCAAGATTGTTTTTTGGAACAACGTCAACTAACAGCTTGTCTTCAGCAGATTCGCCAGTGGGAGCGACAACACGGAAGCTGACAAATTCTTTTCCGAGAAAGAGCTGGTCGCGCAGGGAGAAGCTTGCTTTATGTTGATCGCTGATATTAATGTTGATATGGGAAGAAGGGATAAAATGCCACGCGAGATCTTTTTTATCAAACCCTTGCACGTGCACAAATTGGTCCAGGTCAAATCCAGTGACAACTTCATCTTCCTGAAAACGGACAACAGTGGGGCTGAAAGAAAGCGCTGGGGCAGTATAAGGGTGTGCGCCAAGTGGGGTTTCTTTAATTGAATAGAGTGGGTTTAAGACATGAATGACATTTTTTCCTAAGGGATCGCCAAAAGGGGTGTACAGAAAATCAGCAGCGTACGCTGCATGTTGGTACCTGCAGGAATAGGTTGTAATCGCGGAAAGGTCTGTGGAAGAAGTTGTAAGAAACATCGTGCAGGTTGTTGTCCGTTCTCCATTGGTGAATTGGCATTGGTTTTCCTGGCAGGTGTTCAAACGCTCATCAAAAAAATAAAAATCATTGTCTGGAGAGAATTTTTCAGCAGTATAAGATACTTGCAGAAGTATATTCGCTGGAACATGAAATGTAGCGAAGGGATTGCCTGTCTGGCTCGCTGTTGTATTGCCGTTCGTAACGCTGATAGTTGTTGGATTCACAAAACGCTGGGACTGGTTGGCAATAGGATGAATTCCATCTCTTTCTACAGCTGCTGTGCGGAGAATAAACTGGGGGCTTCCAGAACTTCGTACCAATACGTTTAATGTTGCGGAGCCGCGTTGATTATCCTTATTCCATGCCTCAACAACATACAGGACAGCTCCCTCTTGTTCTTCAGTAATGTTCCAAGTGCCTGGACAAACAGTTTCCTGGCAGGGAATAATAATTGGAGAAGAAGATGAAGAAATTTTTTTCAAGACAAGCAGTGTTAAATTATCGTCAGGGTCTTTCCCAACAGCGTGAAGCTGGAACTGCCGTCTTGCAGATGGATCTCCAATAAGTTTGAAGCAAAGAATGCGTGGAGGCCCTTTTACAATGTTGCTTGCATCAGGACAATCTCCAGAATCAAGGGGAAAAGAAGTTTGTCCATAGTCTGAGGAGGTATTTTGCGCCAACGTGGGAAGGAATTTTGGGACAAGCTGGTGGCTTTCAAGTGAAGGATCTTGGTCAAAAGGCGTAACGCTTCTGGGAGGAAGCGCGAAAACTCCAATAAGTATAGAAAGAAAAATAAGCACAATAAGAAAAAATTTAGTAGCTTTCATTTCACACCTTTAAAAAGGTTCCAAGTTTCATGAATAAAAGTACGGTAATGCTCAGATTTGACTGAGTCAGGTATATCTTTATAAACGAATTCTCCAAGCCATCGCCCAGTAGGGTCTTCTCCTAAAACAGCGAGGTATAAATAGGCATTGTCTCCATGTACATCGCCATTGACTGGAAATCGTCCAAACGCGTATCTTTTGCCAAAAAATCCCCCATTCACTTCAACAGGAGAAGCAATGAATTCAACAATTTGTGAGAAATGAGGGTCATACGCTGTGGTCGCGGCGTTTTGTAATTCTATAGACGCGGGAAGATCTTCTTTTCCAAGATAATGCGCGGTGAATTCAGATTGGTCCACCTCAACAAAATCGTATGCGGAGTTGTTTGCTTTGCCAACAAGATCCACAGCGTCAGCGACAGTAAGATTGATTTCAGGAAGAATGTTTTGATGGTCAAAAGAGATGCCCGCGCTCCAAACAGTATCATCTGCTTTATGAAATCTCATGACAAGCCCATAATGAAGCAGCCCTTGAGCGGAGTCTTCAGGAAATGTCGCTGGTCGCGGCGTTTCACGTTGTTGCGGCGCACTATCAGCAGCCAAAACAGTTATGTCTAAGGAAGGGGAAGCTCCGCATCCAAGAGAAAGCGCGCTTCCTAAGAGCAGTGCGCGTAAACTTCGTCGTGAAATCATTTGCTTCCCCCATAAGGCAGTGGGTCTTGGGCTGTGCGTTCTTCAAAAAGTGGAGATGTCTGTGGAGTTGATCGCAAAAGGAAATAAGCAAGCGCAGATACAGCGGCAAGTTCTCCCCCTTTCACAAGCGCTTCAAGTCCAATAGCCTGTGCTGGCGCAGTATCATAGAGTTGTTCTGAAACAGGGTTCAAGTAGCCTGGAACAGTCCATCGTCCAAATAATTCTAATTTTGTTGGCTGGTCAAGTTCAGGCGCATGAATATAAACTGAAGCAGGAGGACTGGAGATTGCAGCATAATCTTCAGGAAGTATTTTGATAATGCCTGTAAGTTCAGAGGTAGTTTTGTCCCATGCATACATTTGTGCGTCAAGTACAGCTGCGCTTGCAACTTGGTCAAGAAGCGTCTCTTCTTGCGGGGCATCAGGAAAGTGTCTAGTCCCTCTCCAGTCTGTTGCAGCTTTCATCGTCAATGTGCGAACACTGTCAAATGCTGGAATTCCCGCTGAAGTGTCTGCGAGCTCTTCAAGCGAATAGCGCAGCGTAGGATAATATTGTTCTATCATTGCTTTTACATGGGCTTGATGGTCATGGAGTATAGTAATCATGTCAAGATCAACAGCTTTGGGTCCATTGTGTTTAAACTGGCGGGAGCCAACGTCAAAATATAGGCGGGGAGTAAGGGTGATCTTTCCAAAGGTGGTTTCTTTTGGGGAAAAGCGCGTAAGCGTGTTCGCGTTAAGGTCAACCGCGATAAAATCAAGTGTTTTTTTGAGGGGGGAGTATTGTGTGTACTGAAGAGCGAAAAAATACACCGCTCGTGCTGGCTTATCTTCTTCTTGAGGTAAAATTGCATAAGCTGGGTCGTCAATGTTCAAGACACGAACAGGACCGAATCCTTCAATTGAGCCATTGTCTTTGAAGTTGTGCAGGAGTGTTTCTGCGGAGGAAGGGATAAAAAGATCTAATGTCTTTCTGCGTTCACGAAGTTGATGATCCTCTTTTGGTTCTTGGATCTGATATGTAAATTGAAGAGTGTATTCTGGAACGCCGTCTTTATTCAAATCAACATCACTGCCAAGATAAATTGTGCTGTCAGACGATGTTTCTGTCTCATTTATTCTAATGGTTTTATGTGTAGGAAGATCAACCTTGATTGCAGATGTGGTGGCTGGAGTGAGTTCAAGTTCAAGCTCTTGGGCAGAAACAAAAGGGGAGAAAAGTAGGGATCCTGCGGCAAGATATCCAGCCATGCTTCTTCTGAATCGTCTGAAGACTCTGCGCTGTATAGTGAAATCCCTCATAAGAGTCTTTTTCCTTAAGGCTATTTAAGAATTTCTCTTGAAAAGAAGTTATGTTGCAGTATGGAGAAGGTTTTTAAGGCGGATGACGATTTTTTGCAAATGAGTGGAGGATATCGCTTCTGCGTTTAATCGTAATATTTTTTCTGTATTGCTCTTTCTCAAATTGAACCAATACTCTTTGGTGGAGACAGAAAGGCCGTCAAGATGCGAAATAACTGCTTGTTCAGAGGAAAAGATGTGTTCTATTATTTTCATTGTTTTTTCAGGGTTGGAAGCAGGAAAATTAAGTTCTTCAGAAGATGCGTATTTTTGAAATGGTTGTACGAGCCTGCTCAGTGGTTGTTGTTCTTGCTCTAATACGTTGATTAAATAAATCGCCGCGAGAAGCGCGTTGTCCGTGGAAAAGAATTCTTGAAAATAATAATGGCCTGATTTTTCTCCAGCGAACCGCGCATGGTGTTTATGCATCGCCAGCGTAATAATACTATGGCCAGCTTCAATTAAAACACATTTTCCTTTTTTCATTTGTACAGTTTCCAAAATTGTTCTTGTGGATCTGGCATCAGTTAAGGCAGTTTGTTTTTGTTGAAGATAATGATAACAGAATAAAGCGAAAATAATGTCTGGAGATATTTTTCTTCCTTGTTCATCCACGAAAACAACCCTGTCCGCGTCGCCGTCAAACGCGATGCCAAGGTCTGCTTTTTGTTGTTGTACTCTTTTTGACAATTGTGAAAGCGGATCAAGGAGAGGATTGACATTCCTGTTCGGAAAAGTTCCATCCAGTTTGAAAAACAAGGGGAAGACCTTGCAGATTTCCTTTAAAATTTTCCCATCAAGCGCCCCCATCATATTGCCTGCGTCTACAACAGCTTTAATGTGTATTCTCTTTCTTCCCTTCAGAATAAATACTTTATATCGTTTGGAGATATTTTTTTGTGTTATCTTTCCCTTTCTCCTGGCTGAAAATTTATTCTTTTTCACAAGTTGTTCAATCTTGTTCAATCCTGTATTATATAAAATGGAAAGTCCATTTTTCAGGCAGATCTTGAATCCATTGCATTCTTTTCCTAAATGGGAAGCAGTAACCATGACCGCCCCATCACAGCCTAAACTTGAGGAAAAATAAAGCATAGGTGTGGTGCATAAGCCGATATCGATAACATCTGCCCCTTGGTCGCGGATGCCGTTTGCAAGCGCTTGAAATAAACGATCAGAGCTTAGCCGCACGTCTCTTCCAACAATAATCTTTTTCGCGTGCAGGAAAACAACAACCGCCCTCCCAATTATATATGCGGTTTTTTCATTTAACTCTGCAGGATATCTCCCGCGGATATCATAAGCTCCAAAGATGGGCATTATTTTTCCCCGCGGTAAAACTTCGCTGCGTCTTCAGGTGAAACAGGGTTAATGATCGTTCCAGAGTATTCAAATCCAGCCCAGGTTGTTAAACGCGGCAAAACTTCAATATGGCAGTGCAGGTTTTCTTGAAATGGGGAATAATGCAGCATATAATTATAAGGCGCGTGGATCGTTTTTAATTTCTTTAAAGCCTGTAAAAGTAGTTCCGCCAGGTCTTTCATATTCTCAGTAGTATCCAATGTTGTCGAATGCTTTTTAGGGAAGATCCAGATCTCAAACGGAAAGCGGGAAGCGTACGGCGTAAACGCGATGCAATTTTTATTCTCAAAGCACCTTCTCGCGGAATTTTTTTCTTTCAGGATAATATCGCAGTAAGGGCACGAGGGGAATTTCTTAGATGCGGCGACTTCATCCTGTACAGCCTGCGGGACTAAATCATACGCGATGATCTGTGAATGGGAATGCATAATGGAGGTGCCTGCTGCCTTGTCATGGTTCTTAAAGACCTGCGCGTAGTTTATTCCTTTTTCCTTCCACAAAGAAGTGATCCGTTCATTATACACTTCAAATAATTCTGTAACCTGTTCTGCAGAAAGATCCCATAATTGTTTAGTTTTATCAGCTGTTTCAACGATGATTTCATGTTTTCCAAACGCGTTGCCAAATGTATAAAATTGGTTATGTGTTTGGATGATTCCATTGCCCTCAGAAGTGACAGCGGCGAATTTATTCGGGATAACCCGCAGATACCATTTGCCGTTTTTCTCCCGTCGTGAAATCTCATTGGGTGTTAAGTGTTCATTGCCGGGGCAGAAAGGACAATTATCCTGTTTTTTTATTGTTGGAAGTTCTTGTTTAAACTGGTCTGGCCTCTGTGCCCGTTCAGAAGCGATAATCACCCATCTGTTTAAAATGTAATCCTTGCGTAGCTCAGGCATTAGTACACCTTCTCAATCGCTTTAGTATGCGCTTCAAGATAAAATTGGATAAACAATTTCCAGTCTGCCAGATCCGAAATTTGTTTCGCTACCAACTTTTCATCAACTCTTCCTTTTCTATTTAAAGATGTAAAATGGTATAAAATCTCAGTAAATGAGCGTACAGTCTCTTCTTCGCTTTTATGGTAGCGCTGCAGGACATACACGCCGCTCTTTCCTTTGCCTTGTGATAATAAAAATCGTCCAAATCCGCCAAGGTCTGTTGTCAAGGAAGGAACGCCAAGCGCTGCAGATTCTAAAGGTGTATATCCCCATGGCTCATAGTAACTTGGAAATAATCCTAGATGGCATCCTTTGATAGCCTCATAATACGGCAGGTCAATCAATCCATCAATGCCGGAAAGATAGGTCGGGTAAAAGATAACTTTGACTTTTGTCTGGGGAGAATTCGTTAATCCAGAACGTGTTAAATTTTGAATGATGTCGTCATTGCTTTCATTCAGCAGATTATGCGTCACTAAGGGGGGAATGCCATCATGCATAAAATCCAGCCGTAATCGCTTCATCTGCTGCAAAAAATCAGCGTCAAACAATTCTTTTTTATGGAAATTCTTTTCAGTGGTGAAGCAGGAAGCGTCATTGCAGCGCATCGTGTTTTCAATGATATTAGATTTAATCGAGGCGAGATGTTCTTCCACAAAATGCCGCATATGATGGTAGCTTGCCTTGTTTTTCGCTAAACTCTGTTTCGCGCCTTGAATGTCTCTCGGAATCCAGAAAAACACAACAATCGTTTTCTTTGATTTTTCTTGGATCAATCGCTCATTTAATTGGCTGAGCGCTTTAATAAAAATGTCAATGCCCTTATTTTTGAATTCATATCTGCCGACAATGAAAAATGTCAATGTCTCTTCTAAATCAAAATAATAATACGGAAAAAAATAATATGCGATAAATTCCCTGATGATCTCCCTGTTTGTCTGGTGTTGCACGGATGTCTCTTCAAAAGAGGGAAATTTCTCAATATCCAGCCCATTTAATACTAGAACATCTGGTTTTCTTCCCAATAATTTTTCAGCCTCTAATCCAGTGATTTCAGAGACCGTTGTGAAAATATCCGCGTTTAATGCGCATGCTTTTTCTGTGGAATGCTTGTCGATAATGCTTCGTTTTCGCGCTTCTTCATCAGCGTTCAGGGAATCTAAATGCGTGTACAATTCAAATCCTTCAGAGCTCAGCACTCTTCCAAGCATTGTCGCATGGGTTGTAAAGACTGTAGCGACTTTGGCTTGTTGTTTTTTTAAATAAAGCAGCGCGAACCCAGCGAGCCATTCATGGCAATGGGCTAAGGTCTTTTTCTTCGTCGTTTGTTGGAACGCTTCAAGCAGTTTTCCAGCCGCGGTCGCCCACAGCATCGGCTCTTCAAATTCCCATGTTGAGTATAATGAGTCTATTCTAAAGAGATCCCAATACTGCCCTTTCCAGAAATTGGTTTGTTTTGAGAAATCTTTAATCTCAAGCAGGATGCATTTTGGGCTGCTTTTAATCTGCCATGCCCCATAATGAAGCTGGATGCCTTCCTGTTCTAACTGTTTGAAGATCTCCTGAAATTCTTTTGGGGCGTTTTCTTCCGCGAAATCAAACTTCGCCTTATCTGCGAAATACGGTCCAATCAAAATATAATTGGCGTAATTGTCCTGCATTAAGCCTGCTTTTGATTCCAGGACAGTATAGATGCCGCCGACTTTATTGCACACTTCCCAAGAAACTTCAAACACTGTGTCAGGCTTCACGATCATCCTCTTTTTTAGAATAAAATACTGTCATTGCAGTTTATATAGATTTTCTTTAAAGCTGTTCCAGCCAAGAAAGTAAAACCTGTCTGGGATTTGCTGCTTTGACAATATGGGAAGAAACAAGCACGCCTTGTGCCCCAAGTTCTATAGCCTTTCGCACGTCAGGTCCAGAATGAATGCCTGCCCCGACAAGAACACCAACATGTTTTCTCTGGAGGATGTCAACAGCCTTGCTGATTAAATCAGGGTGCGCTTCAGAAACAGAAAGAGTTCCTCCAATAAGTTCAGGCGGTTCAATGGCGAGAAAATCAGGAGAAAGCGCTGCGAGTTCATGGGCGTTTTTCAAAGTGCCAGTGCAGACAACAGTTCGTAATCCATATCGTTTTGCTTCATAGCATGCGCGTTCAAGATGTTCTTGAGAAAGCTGATGCTCTGAATGGTTTAAGATGACTCCTTTCGCTCCAGCTTCTCGTGCGCTGTACGCGGAAATCATGCCAGTGAATGCGCCTGGAGGGATTGGATCAAGATGCTGGCTGTACACGTCTAAAGAAACAGCGTTGCTGACACGGTGCAAATCCGCAGTTTGGACAGCAAGAATAATTTTTACCTGTGTCTTTTTTCTTGCAATAGTTTCGCAGATCTTCGCGAGTTTCACTGCTTTCGCTCCAGTCGCTTCAGTGTATGCTTTAAAATTAATTAGAAGAAGGGGTCTCTCTTTCATTGTAACTCCTTTATGATTTTTTTGCATTTTTCAATCGCCTGCTTTGCAGTTTCAAAATCCATTCTGCTCCCATAATATATAAGGGAATTTCTCTTAAATCTTGCATCATCAAACAAGATGTATAAATCTTCTCTTTTGAGAATATCTCTTAAATAAAACCCTAAACAGAGGTGGTTTAAGATGTTATATCCATTTTTGAAAGCTATTGCTTGTAATATCTCTAAGAGGGAAGTGTAATAATCTTCAAAAACAAAATTGCAGTTTTTTTCAGTTATCTCTCTTATCAAGCTTGTTCTTTCTTTTGCAGTCTCTCTTAATGAGTCTGCTCTGTTTGAGTCTGGAGTTATAGTTTTTGCAGATTGATTGATTAAGCAATCATTCCAATTTGTCTCCTTCATGTGAAAACCTCTAAGTAATTGTTTACTGTTATGCCGTTTATAATGTTATTTGCTAAGTGTGGGTTTGATATTTCTTTTAGGTTTTTATGCTGGAATACTTGTATTACTCTTTTCAAGAGTTTTTCAAATTTTTCAAGATGTACTTTTCTGTTGGAGGGTGTTTCAATGTAGAGATCAATATCGCTTTCTTCTAGGTCTTCTCCTTTTGCATATGAGCCGAAAAGAACGATTGTGGGATTGCTTAATTCTACTTTCAAGTATTCAATGAGCCCGGATTCATGCAATTGTTTTAGGTTGTAGAGTTTTTTTTCTAAGAGGTATTTTTTGCTTCCTCTGTTCGCGGTGTAGAAACGCACATTTCCCATTTTGGCTAGATGTAGTATCTCTTCTTTTTCCAATTCCATGCAATATCGTATAACTGAAGGCAAGGGGAGTTTTAGCGTTCTCTCTATTTCTCGTACTCTTAGTTTTGCTGTGGGATTCGTAAAGAAATATTCCTCAATTGCCTGCTTGATATCTTTTCGTTTCATTTGATAATATAAAATATCAGTTGATATTTAAATGTATCGATATTGAATAACGCTGTTTCTATGTTTAAACTCTTATAATCAGTTATAAACACATTAAATCACTATCTACGGCATTCTTGTCCACAATAACCTTTATAAAGAAATCCCCCCTGCTTTTCAATATGGAATACAATCTTTCCTATACAAGTGTTGGAAATAGTTCTAGTCAGAAATATCAAATGTCAGCAAGCTACGGACCTGCAAAAACATATAATGCGGCAAACGCTGCTGTTCTTCAAGAATCCCCATTTTCTATTCAACTAGAAGAAGAAAAACCAAAAGGCAGATTTGTCTCGCGTTGTTCCACGTTTAACGCTGGCGGAAGATGCGAGATCTGCAGAAGGGAGTGCCAGATACCAGCATGAAAATCAATAAAGGGATGGTCATCGCGGAAGTAGTGGAAAATTATCCACATACTGCGGAAATATTTGAACAGCATGGATTGCATTGTATTGGCTGTTCCGCTAATCCTTTTGAGACATTGGAAAGTGGAATCTACGAGCATGGGTTGGGGGAGCAGGAATTAAATAATCTTATAAAAGATTTAAATAACGCTGTAGAAAGCATGAAACCGCTAACAAAAACACAATCAGCACAAAAATTAATTAATGTGACGCCAAGCGCGGCAGAGCAGATTAAACTGGTTCTAGAGCAGCAAAAGAAAACAGATCATGTCTTAAAATTGAAAGTAGTCAAGGGCGGCTGCGCAGGATACAGCTACGAATTAACATTTGTCAAAGAAGCTGCTCCAACAGATGTGAAGTATGAAGAGCATGGGTTGCAGGTGTTTGTGGATAAAGAAAGCTTGCCATTAGTCCAAGGTGCTGAAATTGATTATGTCGCAGGCTTGATGAATCCTGGGTTTAAAATTAGGAATCCAAACCAGCACCATTCATGCGGTTGCGGCAATTCATTCAGATAGTTCTTCTTTAGGATAATAATCCTTAAATAATCTGCAGAAAAAGAATGGGTTATGCAAAAAGAAGATTATGTTGTTCTTGTTTCAGATAAAGATGAAAGCTCTGTTGAGAAGATCGGGAGAAGTATAAATGCAATGCTGGGGAATATCGGACTACAATTGCCTGTGATTGCTGATCAATTTTATCGTCCTGAGGTAAGAGCAAGAGCGCAGCGAAAGCTTGAAGAGAATTACAGGCGTTTTCATGGTCCAAATGGGTTCGCTCTTTCTGAGCAGGATTTATTGCAGTTAGGGAATGGTTTTGTGTACCTAGGGGATGTGGCATTTTATGGGGAAAGTTTTAAAGGCAGAATCGAGGAGTTTGATCAAGAGTATGGCGCGCTTAAGGATGAAAGAGAAAGCGTTTATGGAACAACTGCTTTATGCTTGCCTGATAAAAATTATCGTTTGGTCCAGCCAGGCAAAGAGCCGCAGTTAGATGATTATGTCTTTGCTTTATACATAAGATTTAGAATGCCAGAATAAATAGATTATTTCTACGAAGGAATTAACCCGCGCTTGTTTTCTTCAACAGCGACAGTAACATGTCCTGGCAGGCGGGGAGAAGCGTACATTAAGGAAGTTTTCGCTGATTCAACGCCAGCTTTATCAACGAACACAGTAAAGATGGTTTTTCCTTCTTTTAATTGTGCTGCGCTACCGATGACTTTTCCAAAAGAGTGCGCCATGCCTGTCTGTAAACGGTCTGCGTGGGCTCCTCCTAACATTTTATTCTCTCGAATAGCGTGATGCGGGTAGAGGTTTAATTTCATAAAATAATTGTTGCTTAAATTTTCTTCAAGGCGTTTATTGACAACGAGTCGCGCAGACTCAATGGCGTTATGCCTGATCTGAATGGAATCCTGGGAAACTAATTTGACAATATGGCTGAATAACCGCTTCTCTCCCATCTCAAATCTCGCGATTTTATGCGGAGGAATAGCTTTGACATACCCTTTCTTCTTATATTTAGACTTTCTTGTATAAGGAACTTCTAATCGCCGATAACAGGAAAATTTTCGTAAGCCTACCATAAAAAAGAAGACAAAGTAATCCTTTATAAAGATTGCTTCAGCGCATAAGCGATTATTTCTTCACAAAAATAGAATATCTGCCTTGTTTTCTGTTCCCATCTACACATTCCTTAATAACTCTAATCTCATGCGGATGGCTTTCAGCGACAAGCTGATCCAAGCAGGGTTTGAGGTGATCCAGGGAAAAAATACCTATTAATTGAAAACTATCAAGGGGCGCGCGCGGATCGCTTTCGACATGATGAAAAGAACGGTAGGGAAATCTTCCCTCTTTACCATTCACAAAACGAGCTTCATCGACATACTGCGCGTTCTGTAGCCTTAACTCAAGTTCCCGGCGAAAAATATCGCGCGCGTTCTCCCCAACTTCATCAGAATGGAGTTTTGAAAACTCGACACGATAACCATCTTGAGGGTCATAGGGTTGTGGCATTGTGGTTGAAAATGATTAAATCTGCTGTAGAAAAATTATATATCTACTGTTAAGATAATCTGCTGAATCCATAGAAAAGATATTAGTTAGCGACAAAAGAAAGGCATATAAATAAGTTCTGCGTATTTATATTATGATTTCAACAAAAGAGCGTAAATTAATCATCCAATGGGATGAAAATGGAAAGACACAAAATGAAATTGCCGAATTATTGAGCTGTAA
>JACRKJ010000063.1 GCA_016219825.1 Candidatus Woesearchaeota archaeon
AAATAAAAGAAAACAATTATTCCATGCGACAGGCTTTGAGCATATTCGAACATTCGCCTCTTCCCTGTATTTTTACCGCAGCAGAATGGATTTTCTTGTTGATGAAAATATTGGATTACGCGGAAAACAGGGCGTTGTTGATGTTGAGAAATGCGTTATCAGCAATGAACGGATAAATATACTCTTAACAGAAGTACGAAATTTTATCCACGCACTTTCTGCTGATGAACGAACAACGATTCATGAATTCTCTCTTCGCGCCCCTCCTGAGGATAATGGAATTGTATTTGTGTTAGATCAGCAATCTTCTTTCTTTGATGATGCTCTTGGCAAGCTTCGTTCTTTCGCAGATTCCAGCTCTGCCTCACAGGTTGTTGTCCAGTATGATGAAACGATCCTACCTTTGAAAGGCGCTGGATTTTTACAAGAAGCATTCTTAGGAAAAACATTTTTTTATCCTATTGTTGGCTTTTTCCAGAATAATCCTGTTTTAGCGAATGAAATGCACAGCTACTGCAGAGAGATATTACAAACATATCCAACTAAAGACGCGCATTTTCTTGATTTGTATTCCGGCGTCGGGACGTTTGGGATTGTGAACGCTGATTTATTTCAAACTGTGACCTTAGTTGAATCATACCCTCTTGCTGTTCCCTCTGCTGAAAAGAATATTGAAGTTAATAATGCTACAAATGTACGGATGATTTCGCTGGACGCTGAACATCTGAAAAGAGTTGATTTGCAAAAACCACTATATGTATTAGTAGATCCTCCACGCTCAGGCATGGACGAGAAAACAATAACCTCACTAAAACAATTACAACCAGAGGTTATTATTTATATTTCCTGCAATGTTGAACAGTTAAAGAAAGATGCGCGGAAATTTAAAAAATACGCCATTAAAAGCGTCGCGTTATTTGATTTCTTCCCGCAGACAAACCATATGGAGAACGTTGTGGAATTTGCGTTGAAGTAATAAGTTAGATTTAAAAATGTTTCTTCTCTTTTTTTGTTATGAAAGCAGATTTACAAGTGTATGGGGCAATTGGTTTTCAACCATACTGGCTTAAGGCTCAAGGCTACACTGGAAAGAATATTTTGCAATTAATTGTTGATCAATGCTTTAAACAAGATACTTGCCTCTGCTCAATTACAAGCCATGGCGGAGGAGAAGTACAAGAAATTCCCCGTGATTCTGTGCATGACAGATTTGGTTATTTAGTTCAAGAAAGTTCTCGTTTGCCACTACAATATCGTTCTGGAAAAATTGGTGAGAATATTCTCGCTATAGAAAAAGACAGGCGTATAGTCTACATTCTTAATAGCCAGTCTGTACTTGTTGATGATCGTGGAAAATTACTCCATCATCTTGTTATTGGAGCAAATGACTTGCCTGATTTTAGGAGTTTGGAAGAAACATTAATTCGGGCCGCAGATAGAGGTTTAGTCCAAATCGCTGAACATCCTTTTGTTGAAGCGAATTTTGGCATTGGAAATGAACGATTGCAACAATATCTTTCTTTTTATGACGCAATTGAAGGACATAACGCGCAACTTGTTTTGCCAGCATTTCTTTCTGGTTTTCCTGTTGTTGGGTCGTATACGAAGCGCTCAAATGAACAGGCGCAACATTTCGCGCAAGCGCATAAAAAACAATATATCGCCACTTCAGACGCGCATCGTATTAAAGATATTGGCATTGCGGGAATTGAATTTCTAGGTGAATTACCTGTCTTAGAAGAAGAGCGCTTCCTTAAACATCTTCAAGATAAACTACGCTCTGGAGATTTTTCTAAACGTGAACAATATGTTTCTTTGCCTGACTGGATGAGTTGGGTTTCTACATTTAGAATTGGCAAACTACTCAAACGTGTTTAAAGAAAAGCTTATAATATGCCTGCGCAGAAGAGATATGCCTTTCGCAGTTACGCATGCCCTTTTAACGCTCTTCGCTGTCCTGCTGTATTTTGATTTTTTCCAGAAGAAAACAATATTTCCGCCGCATACTATCTTTATCGCCGCCCTCGCCGGGTTGCTGCCTGATTTAGATATTCCGTTAAGCGGATTATTAAACCTGCTTGGTATTCCTTTTCCATTATTAGACCATCGTGGCATTCTACATTCGCCATTTTTTGGACTCTTGTTTTTCATTCCCGCGGTTTATTTCATGCATGCAAAAAAACGCCATCTAAAAATTTATTCATTTCTCCTCAGCCTTGGTGTTTTGTTCCATATCTTTTTAGATTATCTTATTGGAGTGGGAGATGGACATTTAGGATTACCCTTTTTATGGCCGTTCAACGCAGTGAAATATCCCCCTTTGCTGGCTTTATTCCATATTCAAATCCCAATTATATTTTATTTAGGATTAGACGCAATCTTATTGTTAGTTTTTATTTTATATGATGAATACAAACATAAGATTAAGAATTTTATCTAGTTTTATTAAATTCCTAATAACAACTTTATCTCTTCGCTTGGCTGCCATAATGGCTCAAAGACCAAATCAATTTTGACTTCTTTCGCGTTTGTTATTTCTTTGACATTGGTTTCAACCTCATTCAATAACCAAGGGCCATACGGGCACATTGGAGACGTTAAGGTCATTTTAATGTCTACTTTTTCTTCACTGCACCGAATATCATAAATTAAACCCAATGTATACACATCTATCTGCAATTCCGGGTCTTCACATTGCTTCAACGCTTGAATGACCTGCTCTTTACTAATCATTGTTTTCTCCCAGGTAATTATATGCCGCCATCTTTACCGCCTTTAACGCCAATAACGCGCATTTTAACCTGATCCCGCTAATTGGAATCGCCAATAATTTTAATACTTTCTCCTTGTTGAAATTTTTTATCTCTTGGATGTTTTTTCCTTTTAGCTCTTCTGTGATCAACGAAGCTGAGGCAATACTAATCGCGCATCCTTTTCCTAAGAACTTAATGTCGCGAATAGACTCATCCTTGATTTCTAATTGCATCTCGATTATATCACCGCATGAAGGATTGCTGTCCCTAAATGCTACTGTTGGGTGTTGCATTGTTCCAAAGTTTTTTGGATTTCGATAATAATCTAAAATTATCTCTTGGTACATTTCTTCTGCAGTCATAGTTTGAAGACCTTCTTCGCTTTTTTTATTGCTTTTATCGCTTTGTCAATATCTTTTTTTGTGGTATAGATATAAAAGCTCATTCTGGCAGTCGCAGGAACGCCTAATTTTTCAACTAATGGCTGGGCGCAATGGTGGCCAGAACGAATCGCAATCCCTTCTTCATCCACCACAGTCGCAAGATCATGCGCATGAATATCCGCAAGATTAAACGCAATGACGCCGATTTGTTCTTGCTGCGAACCGTATATTTTTACTTGTTTTATTTTTTGTAATTGTTCTAATGCATAAGCAGTTAATTCTTGTTCATGGTCTTGTATGCTTTTCATTCCTATCTTTTGTAAATAATCAACCGCAGCCCCTAACCCGATCACCTCTGCAATTGGAGGCGTTCCAGCCTCGAATTTCCAGGGAAGATCATTCCAGCTTGTTTCTGTATAGGAAACTTCTTTGATCATGTCCCCACCTGTTAAAAATGGATTCATATTTTGCAGATGTTGTTTCTTTCCGTAGAGAACGCCAATGCCAGTCGGGCCCAACATTTTATGGCCTGAAAACACTAAAAAATCACAATCTAAATCCCGCACATCAACAGGCATATGCGGAACACTCTGGGAAGCGTCTAGAATCGTCGGGACATTGTATTTTTTTGCTAATTCAATTAATTGTTTCGCTGGATTGATTGTTCCCAAGACGTTTGAAACATGGGTAAACGCGAAGAGTTTTGGTTTTTGTTTAAGTAAATTTTCTGCTGTTTCTAAATCTAGTTTTCCTTCTGCAGTTACTGGAATGAAGGATAATTTTGCTTTTTGCTGTTTTGCCAATTGCTGCCATGGAACAAGATTACTATGATGCTCCATTTCTGTCACTAAGATTATATCATTCTCTTTTACGCGATCTTTCCCAAATGTAAATGCCAATAGATTTAACCCTTCAGTCGCGTTTTTGGTAAAAATAATCTCTTCTGGATTCGCGTTGATAAAGGAAGCAATTTTCTTCCGCGCTGTTTCATATAATGTTGTTGCTTCATCACTTAATGTATGCAAGGCCCGATGGATATTTGTATTATAGTTTTTATAAAAATCCGTTATTGTATTAATTACTTGTATAGGTTTTTGACTTGTTGCAGCTGAATCTAAATAGATTAATTTTTTTTCATGAACTTTTCTTTTTAAGATTGGGAAATCTTTTCGCACATCTATTGCTGCCATTGTTCCTCCAATCGTTTCCATAGCTGGTCTTGCTGTTCTTCAGATAGTTCTTGCAACGCGTCTTGAATAAATCCTCTGACTAACAATTTCTTCGCTTCCTGCTCTTCTATTCCTCTGGAAACCAAGTAAAAAATATCATCTTCATCTAATGGGCTTACTGCTGTCGCGTGGCCCGCTTTTTGGATGTTACAATTTTCAATCTCTAACGCAGGAATAATCTGCGCAAACGCATCTTTATGCAATAGCAACGCGTACGCACCTAAAAAAGAACTTGCTTGGATCGCTGTTTTTTCCATTTGGATTATTCCATGTGTACGGCTCTTTGCAGCACCATGCAACACTTCTTTTATCTTGACATTGCTTTTTGTGCATGGGGCTTTATGGAGAATATTTATTTTGTTTGTATGGCTGCTTTGTTTTCTTCCCCAGACAACTTCATTATGTAAAACAGAAGCATGCGGTTCCTGTAAATAGTAATTTCGCTGCATATCTACTTCTGCTTCAGCTAAAATTAAAGCAGTACTGTTCAATGTTGCTTTCTCTAAACAGATCGCTTCAATAATTGCCTTACTTCCTTGCTCCGCATGCTCAAACAGTGTGCAGGTTGCATTTTTTTCAATGATAAAATAAATAAACTGCTCTTGCGCTGTTGCATATTCTAATGTTATGGTTACGTTTGCGTTTTTTTCAATGATAAAAACAGTATGAATCGGCTTTTCACTAGCAAGCCTCCACATAAATGAAGAAGTTTTTTTTAGAATCTGCACATACACTCCCTGCGTTGGAATAATTGTTTTACAATAACGCTCCAAGAGTTCTTTCTGCTCTTGTTTTAATTCATTCAATGAGGTTACTTCTATTTCATTTTTATTTATCTCTTGAATTGTTTTCATGTCAGCCTATCGCGTTTTCCATTTCTAGATGGATCAATTTGTTCAGCTCAATCGCGTATTCCATCGGCAGCTCTTTTGTAAACTCAGAAATAAACCCCAAGACAATCATACTCATCGCTTCTGTTTCTGTTAATCCCCTGGATGTTAAGTAAAATAACTGCTCATCACCAATTTTTCCAACAGTCGCTTCGTGCGCAATAACCGCATCTTTTTCCTCAATCTGCATTGTTGGATACGTATCTGAACGTGAGAACTCATCGAGCAATAAGGCGTCACATCTGACTGTTGCTTTTACATTGGTTGCGTTCTTTCCTACTTTTAAGAATCCACGATAGGATGATCTTCCGCCATCTTTACTTACGGATTTTGAAATAATCCTTGATGTTGTGTTTGGAGCCAGATGGATTACTTTTCCGCCAGCGTCTTGATGCTGGTTTTTACCCGCGATTGCGACAGAAAGAATATTTGCTTTTGCGTTTTTTTCCATAAGATAGACACTTGGATACTTCATCGTAAGCTTGGATCCAATATTCCCGTCAATCCATTCCACTGTCGCATTTTCATAGGCGAACGCGCGTTTTGTGACTAAATTATAAACATTACTTGACCAATTTTGAATGGTGACATACCTAATCTTCGCGTTTTTCTTCGCAACTAATTCTACTACCGCAGCGTGCAATGAATCTGAAGAATAGACTGGTGATGTACATCCTTCATAATATGTTACTTCAGCGCCTTCATCCGCAATAATCAGTGTCCGTTCAAACTGGCCCATATTCTTCGCGTTAATCCGAAAATACGCCTGCAATGGAGCAGTAACTTTGACATTTTTTGGAACGTAAATAAACGAGCCGCCAGACCAGCACGCAGTGTTTAAGGCCGCGAATTTATTGTCTCCCGCTGGAACGATTCTGCCAAAATTTTCTTTTACGATCTCTGGATACTCCTTTAACGCTGTGTCCATATCACAAAAAATAACCCCTACTTTAGACAAATCTTCCCTAATTTTATGATACACACTTTCTGATTCAAATTGCGCGCCCGATCCTGCCAAAAATTTTCTTTCCGCCTCTGGAATCCCCAGCCGTTCAAACGTTTGTTTAATCTCTTCTGGAACATTCTCCCAATTATCCTCAACCTTTTGATTGGATCTTAAGTAATAGGTTACATTATCAAAATTAACATTTTTTAAATCACCTCCCCAGGTAGGCATTGGTTTTGTTGTAAATATCTTCAACGCCTGCAATCGCTTCTCTGTCATCCAGCTTGCTTCATTCTTCAATTTAGAAATTGTCTTTACTGTTTCTTCATTTAACCCCTCTAATTTTACCAAGGGTTTATCCTCTACCTTGAATCCGTATTTTTTCTCATAATCATTGTTTAAAAGTGTTAATTCTTCATTCATCGCCGCACCACGCATAGCCTTCCTGCTCAATTTTCTGAATTGTTGCATTATCCCCAGTTAAGATTATTCTTCCATTCATGATAATATGCACTTTGTCTGGATTCAGATAACGCAATAATTTTGGATAGTGGGTAATAATTAAAGAACTAAAATCTTTATTTCTTAATTCTTGTATCGCTTTGCCTACAATTTCCAACGCGTCCCGATCCAACCCAGAATCTGTCTCATCTAAAATCGCCAATGAAGGTTTTGACAATAATAACTGCAAGACTTCCGCTTTCTTTTTTTCCCCGCCTGAAAACCCCACATTTACATGCCGTTGAATAAAACTTGGATCTAGATTTAACTTCTCTAAACATTGTTTCAGCTCAGCCTGGAATTCTTTTGGAGGAAGATTCCGTCTTGCTTTGGTCATTGTGTATAACGCGTTTTGATAATTGACTCCTGGCAACTCTACAGGATACTGAAACGCCAAGAACAACCCTCGTTTTGCCCGCTCTTCTGGTTTCAATGCTAGGATATTTGTATTTCCGTACCAAATTTCCCCAGATTCCACTTTGTATTTTGGATGTCCAGCTAAAACATACGATAAGGTTGATTTTCCAGAACCATTCGGTCCCATCAACGCATGGATCTCCCCTGACTTTATTTCCAATGAAATTCCCTGTAAAATTGGTTTTCCTTCCACTGAGACGTGCAGATTTTTAATGGTTAAAGTGTTTTTCATTTTTGACTTGTTTCAATAAACGCAAATGTGTTTCCCACATGATCTTTTAATGGAGCAATCTGCACTCTTTTCCCTAGACTTACCTGTAATGTTGTTGATTTTCCTGTTTTGATGATTTTTTCCGCAGGACAACCCTTACAGATACTTGCATTTCCATATCGTTCAAAACATTTTTTTTCTGCTGTTGCTTGGTTACTCCAAAGAATTGTTTTGTCTTTGCTGACAATCGTTACTTTCTGATTCATTGTATTGAATAATTCTTTTATATTTTGACTTACCATCTCTTCTTTCTGCAAGACCGCAAGCAATGGAGACGGCACAATAGACCATAATCTTGTCTTTCCTATCTCCCGATATTGAATTAGACCTTCAGCGTGTAATCTTTCTAGATATTTCGTTACTGTGTGCCGTTCTCTGCCTACCTTTGTATAAATTTCCGGCGTGGCTAAACCGTGCCCATGCTGCTGCAACAGCTGTAAAATATTTGTTTGAATATGCCTTTTTGTCATATACTAAGAAAGAGCCAAAGCTTTATAAAAGTTACCACTATTGGTTACCAATACCTATTCGTTTTTTGAAAACATATTTAAAGTTCAGCGCTCCTATTTTTTTATGTCCTTTTTGCGCCGTCTTTATTCTATTGTCCAAAAATACGACTCTTATTTTCTGCTTCTCTTCTTCATTCTACTTGGAATTTTGTTCTGGATGAACCAGTTTGTCCCTCTTGTCTGGGGAGATTGGTATACCTGCACAGATTTACTCAGATCAGGGAAGCTTTACCAAGGAGAACCCCGATGCTACCACGGGCCTTTAAATTATTTTCTCCTCACAACGATTCAAACATCCTTTCCACAATCTATATCCTTCGCTTATTTTATATTTTCCTTCCTCTCTTTCTGCATTCTTGTGCTTCTTATGCTTAAAATCTTCAAGAAACTCCAACTTAAATTATACTTTCCTATCTTCTTCTTACTTTGTTTCCTCCTTCTTTACCTGCCTTTAGTCAACTCTCTTGGAGACAGCATCTACGCAACGCTCTTTTTACTGCTTGGTTTCTATGTCTTGTTTTTCTTTCAGAACGATACAATACGCTATCCCCTCGCTGGATTTCTTTTTACGCTTGCCATTTTCACCCGCATCAATACAATTATTCCTTTTGGCTTAGCTGTCCTGTACCATTCAAAGAAATTTTTCTACAAAGAAGGAAAGTTTACTTTTGACTATAAAGAAGCTGGATTCACCGCATTTCTTTTCCTTCTTCCAGTTTTTTTATTATCTTTTTTTTGAAGTTTAAACTGCCTAATGCGCTCTCTTACTCTATTTTATCACAGATTCTTGTCGAACCATACAACCTTTTTGAGCGCATTAGTATTTTTTTTGCATTTGTGTCCATTTTCAAATACCTTTTTCTCAGCCTTTTGTTTCTTCTTCCTCTTTTTCATTTCATTAGAAAAAAAGATGCTTTCTCTTTTGTTGCGGTTTTTGGACTTATTCTAATTATTTACGGGACGCTCAGGGGATACAGCGAGTATAACCACCGATATCTCATCCCTATTTTCCCATTTTTTATCCTTAGCTGCATTTCCCTTCTTAACAGTTTTAAAAAAATTTACCAGCGCAGAATTATTCTTTTCATTTTGCTCTTGTTTTCCCTCTCCGCGATAAAAACAATTGATTCTTATCTTCTCTCTCCGGAGTTCCATACACTCCGTCCTTTAGTTGAAAGCGGGTTCTCGCTTCTTCCAGCACAGGGAAAAATTCTTTCTGATAACTCCTATTTCCTGCGTTTCGCACCAAAGATTGACCTAAAACAGGTGAACATCATCCCCCTCCAATATGACACAGACCTCGGAGCTGGAAAACGTTTAGAGACGATTGGCGTCGCAAAAAAAGATTATTCCTGGAGAACAAGACGATATATCACTCTAAACCAACTTGCTGAAATTAAAAACATAACCCAACAAATCATCAACAAGGAATACGCTTTCATTGTTATTGGGCCAACAAGCGCCAATTCCCCTGTTTTTGAAATTCTTGATATTAACTATCAGCTAAGCACCCCAAATTCAAGCTATGATGGAGATTTTAACCAATATGAGGAAAAACTCAACACTAGATACCATTTTACCTGCTCTATTAATCTTCCTACACTCCTTAACCCCTGCCCTAATTGCGACCACACGATGTCCATACGATTTATAAATATCTCTACTTCTGACTGCATCTTATTTGGGGAAAATATTATTGACAATGAAATTTCTAAATTTGATAAAATCTGCTCGCTTGACCGGGAATTGTCAAATGTTGTTTTTCGCACCTATCCAGATGACATTAAATTAGCGAAGAATCTGACCTGCCACAAGAATAAACACCTTATTATAGATCTCTCGCGGGGAATGATCGCTACATTTAGAGAATTGCTCTTTTTATTCTTTCTTGGAATCTCCATTTTATATTATTACCTTAAAACATCAAAACAAACACATACATCGTGATAATCATGTGGAACAAATACACAACAAAAGAAGAAAACAACCACATTAC
>JACRKJ010000062.1 GCA_016219825.1 Candidatus Woesearchaeota archaeon
GAAACTTTCGCATCATCACAACTAAATCCTGGTCCGATTGTACAACTTCTTGGCAGGAATCGACTTGGACTTAACACTCCAAAGTAGGCTAATGCCCCAATCGCCACGAGAACGACGAGAATAGCCCAACCGTAAGTCATCAAGAACTCCATCGCTGCTTGTCCTTTCTTCATAAAATCACCTCATTTGTAGATATTGTTTGTTCTTTTTTCGCTTGCAATGCTATTTAAAACTTCCTTTACTATTCTTGAGTTGAAACAAAAGTTTATTGCTCTTCCTCCAACTTTTTATTGATGCGAGGCCAAGTTTCCTTTGAATATATGATCTTTATCGGGATTCTGCTTGTTGTTTCTGTCCCCTTATTCTTTTATGCAGCCCAATATCTTTCCCAGCAGGTCAAGGTCAATGAAGCAAGCGACACGGTCAATGTTCTGGCGCAGAAAGCAGACGCAGTGTACGCGCTTGGACCAGGAACACGCGATTATGTGTGGGTTACAATTCCTAGCGGCGTGCAAAACGTACGGATTGGGAATAAATCTGTTCAATTGACATTCAGCAGCATCGGAGATGTCAACGCGTTAACGCGAGTTAATGTGACTGGCTATCTTCCCACAGCTCAAGGAACATACAGAATTGTAGTTGAAATGACAGACTCCTCTGTTTTTATTGGCCCCATCAATGATACAATCCCCCCTCAAGTCATCTCCACTTCCCCTTCCGGCGTTATTAAAATAAATAATCCTTTGTTAAGCGCAACAACGAATGAAGCTGCTACCTGCAAATATGACACATCTGACTTAACTTATGATTCAATGGCAACCACGTTTTCTGGATCAAGCATTCTGCATACGCAGCAATTATCCAACCAACCTCAAGCAAGCTATCTCTTTTATGCACGCTGCAGAGATCTTGCTAACAATACCATGACCTCTTCTTCCTTAATTAATTATACCATCGCCCTGGACATTACAGCTCCAACTGTTATAATGACAAGCGCGTCTCCCTTAAAACTATTTGCAGGACATGAAATCTGCGTGAACGCGACAGCAACAGACAATCTCGCTGTCAGCCAAGTATGGACTATGCTCAGCTCCCCCTTAACTCCCCCTTACAGCGCCTCCCAAAATTTTACCTTAAGCGATACTGGTGCATGGTGCGCTGGCAGCGCAGGAGACAATGTCTATGGGGCAATGGTCTTGATGCAGGTCGCTGGATTGAATTTTGTGAACACCAGCTTCGCCAATGACACCTCGTCAAATACAGGCTTTCAAAATCCTTTCCCCAACATCCAGATCAATGTGAGCTCAAACGTGAGTGTCGGGCCTGGGCAAGGATTGACCTATGTCCCTGTAAGCTTGGCAGACTATTTGAAGAGCCCAAACCAAAACCTGAATCTATCTGACTTTGGAATGAGCACAAAAACAAATGTCACAATGGATGTTACTGATGATGATAAAAATACGCCTCCAAGCGTGAACAGATTTAAATCAAGTAGCAGCTTCTGGGAAGGATTCTCTTTCAGTTTAGCAAAAACACCGCAGCAAGTTGATTTTATCTCCATCAGGCTGAAAGTTGTTGACACTGATGTGCTTCCCTTTAACCTTACAGTATACACTTATACAGCCAACCTCACCCATATCATGCTCATGAACGCAACCAATTTCACGATTGATAAAGTCATGCAAACCGGTGTTGAACGCGGCTTCAATGAAGTCATGATTACAAACACCATTAAAAGCGCCCCAAGCAACGCATATATCAAGATTAGGATTGTCCCGCAAAACACAACAGGCATGCTCAATAAAGTAGCGCATATCAGCGAGGCTGATTTTGGGATCATATGAAACGCGCGCAAATCGCCACAGAATATTTACTCGCCATTGGCATTGTTTTTTTGTCTGTTGTTTTTCTCGTAGGATTCAGCTTTCAAAAAAATATTGATGTCCGCAACCAGGAGCGTGATGCTGCAAAAATGAATGAATGCCTCCATTTTTCCAACCTCATCTCCTCTGTTTACACTTCTGGAGAAAAAACCGTCGCAGACGCAAAAACAAATTTCATCGTCACAATTTACAATGGGAGCATTCTTGGCGTGAAAGACGTGAAAAATGTCACGAAATTTCAGACAAAAATAGCTGTCGGCGTCTCTGAAGCTGGAGAATCCACGCAATCATTTTATGATACTGTCCAAGCTGCGCTGCACCCTGCGTGGTATAAAGTTTGTTTTAATGATATTGATGGACCTGGATGCCAATCTACTGGAACGGATGTCAACTACTCTCTAATCCCATTGAACCAGTCTCAATTACTATGCTCAGACCTTAGCAATTTTAACGTGCTTTATTTAGAAGACCAGCATATCCATCCTGAAGCTGTATGCGCAGACAATCAAACATATATCCAAAAACTACAGCAATGGATTTCGAGCGGAAATGTCGCTATCTTCGCTGAACATCCTCTGTGCAGAGAGCAAAGCTCTGGATCGTACACATTAACGTCTTACCAGTGCAATCCTGCTGGAGACAATAATGATGTATGGCCTCTTTTTGGAAACAGCGTTCATCAAATCGGCGGCAATTTTGAAAACATTGTCAAGGTCATCAACCAGCCTGACGCTTATTTTTTCCCTAATCTTCATTTAAATGACACATTTGATTTTCAAGAGCCTTCCTATATTGAGAACACAAATATCTCCTCTTCCACTAGACTTGAATCTGAAACGATGAACTTCCAAGGAGGTTTTGGAAGCAGCAACAGCTGCACATGCAACTCCCCCTCCCAAGGATTATGCATGCGGAACACTGGATCTACTTCAACCTATGCGAACGCGACATTTAGTTCCCCAGTCAATGGAACATACACCTTGAAAGTAAACTACTGCGGGGAGAGCGATGGTAATGACCAATGGAATGCGTATAAAAATGGACAATTGCTTTCCAACTGGACAACATCTGGAGGAGAACCAAACTGGCAAACAAAAAATATCCAGAATATTCTTCTTAACTCCACAGACCAAATTACGCTAAGCTGTAAACGCGGAACAAGCAACAGCTATTGCAGGTCTGACTATGTTGACCTTACTTCAGGATCAGCTTCCCCCTTCACTGTTATTGGGACATATACATCCAACAACCAGCCAGCAATCGCATACTGGCAGTATGGAAGCGGCAGAGTTTTTTATTTTGGCGATTTTGAAGTTGGGCAAGGCAAACAAACAGTATATTCTGGGATTATCGCTGACCTTATCCAAAAAGCGAATTATCTTTTCTTTGTCCCTGGATTGCAAGAAGTCACCTGCAGTTATTTTGGCGTTGTAAAATCAGCAGGTGAATATACTGGACTGATTCGATTTCAGCAAAAAGAGAATGGTGTTTTTCTTACACAACGATGAGATACAAACCTATAAATACCGCATCCACAAAAAAAGAACGATATCCTTCGAGGTGTTTTATGCGCAAGGGGCAGGTTGCAATGACTGATCTTTTTATTTCGATTACGCTATTTCTCTTGCTTCTTACTTTTTTCTTCTTTATGTGGAATAAGTACACCCTGCGCCTCGCTGACCTTGGAAGACACAATGAACTTGAACTTCTCGCGTTCCAGACTGCGGATCTTCTCACATTAAGCCCTGGAATTCCCTCTGTATGGGAAGAAAATACCAATGCGCTCCAAGTTCCAGGACTCGCTTCCAGGCCTGGAGTGCTGTCTCCACAAAAAGTAAACGCATTCATGAACATTTCCTATAATACAACAATATCTCTTCTGAATCTAGACAGATTTGAATTGTATCTCCTATTAAAAAAGAAAGACCACGCTGTTTTTGAGATAGGGCAATATCCCACACGCCAATCAATTCGCATCCAACGGAGGGTTGTTTACCAGAATGAAAGCGCAACACTGGACATTGTTCTCTGGCAATAAAGGATTTGTCTTTACGCTGGATATGGTTATTGCGATCTTTGTCCTTCTTTTTATTGCAACGATCACCGCATTTAATGTCTCCCAAGCAAACGAAGATAAACTCGTTAATGTGCAGTTAACCGCGTATATGAATGGGGCGCTGACTATTTTAGATGAGAAAGGTATTTTGCAGACAGGAAACAGCACACTTATCTCGAATGCGTTCACTCCAATGATTCCTGCCGCGTATGACTTTCGCCTTCAAATTGTGTACAAACAAAGCCCAACCGTTATATTAGGAAATGAAATACCAAAGGGAACATTTATCGGAACAGGCAAATATTATTTCGCCTCTCAAACAGACTTGGGGGTGGCAAAGTTTTTTGTATGGCGAAAGGCGTAATGTACACACTTATTTTTCTGTGGCTCTCCCTTCTTTTATTAAGTGTTGGGGCGTTGACCTCTTCCCTCGCGCGTAGCACAGAAACCCGCGGGACAGAACTCGCTCTTTTCCAACGTATCACTACTATGGACGCTTCCCTGCAAAAAACCATCCGCACGCTTGTCCTCCGTGACGCGCATGCAACGTATCTCAGCCAGAACAGCTCAATCACCATTATTGAAGATTTTCCCCTCAATATCTCCATTCTGAACCAGTCTTTGTCTGACCTTAAAACATTTGTTGAACATGATGAACCTCACGCGCTCCTCAATCTAAGCCAGATTTCTTTATTTCCATTTATTCTTATGCCCCCTAAAACAAGCTACACTCATTCACCTGCAGGCGTCGTGATCCAGAATTACTCACTTATTACAGGAATGACATTTGATTTCTTTTTTGGAAATCTAGCTGCAGGGACAATTACATGGAATAGTTTTAGCGCGGGAAGCAACCCTGTTAGGATCATTTCTGGAAATACAAGCATTACTGTCGCCAGCAATAACTCCATTGATCTCAGCAAAGAGTTTCAAATCACAATTCAAAGCACAAGCTCAGGTGAAGGGCCTGGAAGAATTGTCTTGACAAATGACGATGGAATTATCCAAGCCAGCAACCAACTCAACGCAACAATCCAATCCAACATTACTTTTTTCTTTTCTATACCATTTGAGCAGCAGGCAGTGTTCCTCCCTGATTTTTTAGCATTCCAATTTCCAGAGTTTAATGTTACTAAGCAAGGAAACGTTCGTTTAACCACTTAAGAATGATTAGAAAGTATTTAAATCATTTTTTGCTTGAATGTTCATGTGGAAAAGAGGATTAAATTTAGGCCTAAGATCGATGGATTTTTCCTTGTTGGTTTTTTTCTAGTCGTCTTTTTCCTGCTGGCAGACCTCTTTCCTGCTGCGGCGTTCAGTGTTTTGATCATGATCTTTCCATTTGTTTATAAATTTGAATGGAAACGGTTTTTCGCGCGCGACTTGTTTATGATTGGATACGCATGCTCCACACTTCTTGTTGTCCTTTCTTATGTCACCCAAAAATGGATCGCGTTTGGATTGGGAATTTTCGGCATGATTTTTTCCATCTTTATGTTCTTCTTGTATAAAACTGTCCAGCTCCACAAGAAAAAAAAAGAAAAAGCGATTCTCCGCACAGCTTTGAAAAAGAAGTCCCTTCCCAAAAAAAAATTCTCTTTCTCTATACCTGCGCATCTTCCTGACTTCATCTCCCTTCTCGCTGTTCTTGCCTTGATTGGAAGCGTCCTGCTGAAGAAAGTTTTTCTTTTTTATACTGGACTTGGCATCGCCGCGTTCGCTTTGTCCCTGCAGATGATTCATATCAGAAAAGCGATTAAAAACCTCAAACTTTTACGCACGAAGCGCATTGAAGAGATGAAACTTGCCATTAAAAGGAAGAAATATCCTTATGAAACTGACTTTGACAAGATTATGCTTTTAGTTGAAACATATAAGACCATAAAACTCTCTGAAGCTGCGCATGTCTTCAATATTTCCCGTGAAAAAGCAGAGCACTGGGGACATGTCCTTGAAGAACATCTTCTGCTGCGCGTGCATTATCCTGCTCTCGGTGAAATCGAACTCCAATGGAACTCTCCCAATACGAAATAAACCTTGATGGATTTAAAATCAAAGCCAGCATCAATGGCGTAAAGGCAAAAGCGACAAAATACACATTAACGCTTCCTGAATTTACAAAACCAACCCTCGCCTTAGTTGATGAAATTCGAAATAAACTCATTACAGAAGTCAATCTTTCTGCTACTGAGATTCTTGACCCAAAGATTGTGGAGACATTGAAAGTCCGCTTCAGAAAACGAGCAGAAGAAATGCTCATGGAAGAAGTCCCCTCCCTTGAAACAAACACAAAAAAAGTTTTAATCGTGAAATTACTGCATGAAATGCTTGGGCTTGGAAATATTGAGTTTTTGCTTGAAGATGAGAACCTAGAAGAAATCGTTGTTAATTCAGCTGGTGAGCCTGTCCGCGTGTATCATAAAAAATTAGGATGGCTGACAACGAATGTCCTTGTAAGCGATGAAACACAAATCTCCAACTACGCGGATATTATCGCGAGAAGAGTTGGAAGACAGATTACAACGCTCGACCCATTATTAGACGCGCATTTAGTGACAGGAGACCGGGCGAACGCGGTTCTTTTTCCTGTGTCCGCGAAAGGAAACACGATCACCATCAGAAAATTCGCGAGAGATCCATGGACTGTTGTGGATTTTATCAACAGCAAAACATGCACCCCAGATATTTTCGCCTTGATCTGGCTCGCTGTCCAATTTGAGATGAATGTCCTCATCAGCGGCGGAACTGCCTCTGGAAAAACATCCATGCTGAACGTGTGCATGCCATTTATTCCTCCGAATCACCGCGTTGTGAGTATGGAAGACACGAGAGAACTGCAACTGCCGCGCTTTTTGTACTGGTGTCCATTGACCACACGATTACCCAACCCTGAAGGGAAGGGAGAAGTTTCTATGCTTGATCTGCTTGTGAACTCATTGCGTATGAGGCCTGATAGAATTATTCTAGGAGAGATTAGAAGACAACAAGAAGCTGAAGTCTTATTTGAAGCGATGCACACAGGGCATAGCGTGTACGCTACTGTCCACGCAGACAGCATCAATGAAACCATCACCCGTTTAGTGAATCCACCTATCAGCGTCCCTCCAAATTTACTTGGAGCGGTTAATATTAATATTGTCATGTTCCGAGACAGAAGACTTGGCATTCGACGCGTTTCCCAAATCGGCGAGTTTGTTGTCTCTGAAGAAGACCGATCATCCACAGTCAAGCCAAATATCTTATACAGATGGAAGCCAACGACGGATGAAATCGTCCCCCATAATAAAAGCATTCGATTATTTGAAGAATTAAACAGGCACACTGGCATGAGCCAGCAAGACATCAACAAGGATTTAGCAGAAAAAAAGATGATCTTAACCTGGATGGTGAAGCAGAAATACAGGCAGATTGACCAAGTCGGGCTCATCGTGAAAGAATATTACCGTGACCCTGAATCATTGCTAAAAATCGTAAAGGCAAACAAAAAGCTTGAAACTCCTACAGAGGAGGATTCATGAAATTCCATCTTCCCTTTTCTTTCATCCCCCTTCAATTACACAGAAAGATTGTCCGCAACTTCTTTTCCATAGGCGAGTTTTTGCGCCCCTTGTTTCCTTATCTTGAACTGCAACTGCGGCAGGCAGAATTTGACGTTTCCCTGGTAGAATACCTCTCCCTCTGCATCACTTCTGTTCTTTCGTTATTTGCATTCTTCTTTTTATTCTCCTGGGGGATTTTATCTACCCTCCAGGTTGACTACGCTGTTTATATCGCTGTCCTCGCCGCAGGCGTTGTTTCCCTTTTCGTCTTGTTTCAACAGATTTTATATCCAAAAGTGCTTGCTTCGAGACGCATCCGCGATTTAGAACGAAATTTGCTCCCTGCATTGCGGACGATGCTTATTCAACTCAACGCGGGAGTCAATCTTTTCAGCATTCTTGCTGGGATCGCATCTGAAGATTATGGGGAGCTTTCCAGGGAATTTCAACGGATTGTAAGAAAAATAAATACAGGCTCCTCCTCCACACAAGCACTAGAGGATTCTGCCTCTGAAAACCCCTCATTATATTACCGACGCGCGTTATGGCAATTAATCAATGGCATGAAAGCAGGGAGCGACACGGGAATTGTGCTAAAAGAAGTGATTGATGGGCTTTCAAAGGAACAGATTATCCAGATTGAACAGTATGGTTCCCAGTTAAATCCCCTCGCGATGTTTTACATGATCATCGCGGTCATCCTGCCAGCGCTTTCGATGACTATGCTGATTGTGCTCTCCTCATTGCTTTCCCTTGATGGAACATTGACGAAGTTTATTTTTATGGGCATTTACGCGGTTATCTTATTTTTTCAGATCCTGTTTTTAGGACTGATCAAAACACGAAGACCAAATCTCTTAGGAACGTAATATGTATCGACTCTTTGCCACATTTTATCCAAAACCAATTAAACAGGGATTTATCCAGCTTTTGCTTTATTCCAACCTGAGAATGGAGCCTAACCGCTTTCTTGGATTTATCTTTTTATTCAACACATTGACCTCCCTTTTTCTAGGGTTTGTCTTTGGCCAGATTTATTCTGCCCCCTTCTGGATCATCAGCATTCTTTCCTTTCTTTTTATTGAGGTTACGTTCTATTTTTGGCTTTTAGTCTACGCTGATAAAAAAGCGCGGTTTGCCGAGGAAGTCCTGCCTGACGCATTATTATTAATGTCCTCGAATTTACGCGCGGGATTCACCACAGACAAAGCGCTGCTACTCGCAGCGCGCCCTGAATTTGGGCCATTGCGGGATGAGATCACACAAGTTGGAAAAGAAATTACTGCGGGACGGGAAGTCGCCACTTCGTTACTCGCAATTACAACCAGAATCCGCTCCCAGAAACTCGCGCGCGCATTGGAATTAATTGTCTCAGGATTAAAATCTGGGGGAAAACTTGCTGACTTGCTGCAAGAAACCGCTTTAGACTTTAAGAATCAGGCATTGGTTGACAGAAAAATAAGGACCAGCGTCAATATGTATATGATCTTTGTTTTTTTCGCTGTCGCTATAGGGGCTCCGCTTTTATTTGGGTTAAGCTCGTATTTAGTTGAAGTCTTATCCATCATTTTTAAGAGCATTGAAGTCCCTTCTACTGTCACAACACAGCTTTCCCTTCCCCTCTCTTTTAAGAGCACTGCTGTCAGCCCCACGTTTGTTACTGCTTTTTCTGTCTTGAGCTTAACAACAACATCTGTATTCGGCGCGTTTGTGATTGGATTAATCAGCAAAGGACGAGAAAAAGACGGGATTACCCTGCTTCCCCTCTTATTATTGCTGGCGCTCGGCATCTTTTTTTTAGTCCGTTTCTTAGCTAGAAGCCTTCTTGGGAACTTATTTCTTTTTTAACGTCTTTTTCCGTTTTTCTTCCACAACTTTCCTGATTTCTTCCGCTGTCTCCCCAAACCCAAACTCTTTCCCAATTTTTAAAATATCATGCGCAGCCATCACGAACATGATGTATGCCAGAATAATCGTGATATACCCTGCATACAGCAGGACTACATTCGCTGGAAAAAAGTCGTGAACCGCGCTTATCGCAGAAAAAACGATGACAAGAATCAATGAAATCAAAAATTTTGCCGTGTATGAACGCAGACTTGACCCTCTTGCCAAACTTGAAAACGCCATCCCTGTCCAGATAACCGCTAAAACACCGAACGTAAGACTTAGAAACCCGACAGCCAGCTCCCGCGTGGGAAGAAGACTAAAAAGAGCGAATAATCCTCCAATCACCGCGACAAATGCGAAAATTGTTTGTATTACTTTCTTCATATTATCCTCCCAGCTCCAGCACAATATCACAAACCTGCACTAATTTGCCCAATAATTCCTCATTGGTATCTTTCTCCAAGCTGATAATAATCCCCTTGATCTTCCAGACACGCATTTTTCCAGCCAAGAAATGGATAAACTGGGCTACAGTCTCCGCGTCATTGTACAATAATAATGTGGATAATGAATCAAAGAACACAAATTTCTCCTGGCTCGCGATCGCCCGCACAGCTTGATCCATCGCAATGGAAATGTCGCTTAACTTTTCCGGACTTCCAATATAGAGGCATTGCTTTGTCTTTTTTAATTCGCCGCCAGCTGTTTTTGTCACCGCGTCAATAAAAACGATCAGCCTCGCATCCACTTTTGACTTGACAAGAAGTTGATTGATTGTTTCATAGGGCTTGTTTAATGTCACATAGACGCCAGGAATTTTTTCAACCTCTGTAAAGTGCTTGATGATCTCAATATTTGTTTTTTGATATGAAGAAGCTGGAACTGTCGCCAGAGCGATATATTCTTTTAGATTTTTAACTTTCTTCTCCAACTGGCTAGAAACCCCTTTTTTCATTTTTCTTTTCTGGAATGGAGGCTATTTAAAGTTTTCTTCTGAGTAGGCTCAGTAGAAAAAGTCTTATTAACCCATGAGCCGTGAGGCTCAATGGGGGAGGAGTTGTAGTCCTCCATGGACAAACAAACAAGACTGGTTAAAAAGATTATGCGTTTGCTCAAGCGAGCAAAGGTGCCGAAATGGCTGCACCATTTC
>JACRKJ010000066.1 GCA_016219825.1 Candidatus Woesearchaeota archaeon
GCCATTTCGGCACCTTTGCTCGCTTGAGCAAACGCATAATCTTTTTAACCAGTCTTGTTTGTTTGTCCATGGAGGACTACAACTCCTCCCCCATTGAGCCTCACGGCTCATGGGTTAATAAGACTTTTTCAACTGAGCCGGATCTATAAATATCTATTAAAACGCGACTTTCTGTCCATCGCTCATCAAGAAGACATTGGTTCCGATTTTGTAATTCATCTCTTCAGCTAAGCTTCCCAATGCTTCCTTCATAGACGCGTCTCCGTGCGCGGGGATGATATGCTTTGGTTTGGTCATATTAATAAAATCGCGCAGGTCTTCCCTGCCAGCGTGCCCGGAAACATGGATTTCAGTGAAGATGCGCACTTTTCTTTTTTTCAGGCGCGCTTCCAATGCTTCCCTATTCGCGATATTGATCGCGGCTGGAATGGTTTTACAGGAAAAGACAACATGATCCTCCTCGCCAAAATTAAAAGGCAGTTCCTCGCTTAAAATCTTATCAAGAATAGATCCAGGCTCTCCCTGGCTGCCAGTGCATAAAACAATATATTTTCCGCGGTTTTTTTCAACGTCATTGAGAATCTTCTTCATATGGCTTTTATACGTAGCGATCTCAACATCTCTTGAAAAATGAACAAGCCCTAAATCCTCAGCCGCCTTGATATATTTTCCCATGCTCCGTCCTAAAATAACCACTTTGCGCTTTAATTTTTTCCCAGATTCAATAACAGTTTTAATCCTAGGCAAGTGAGAACCAAATGTTGTGACAAATACAGCCTTTCCTTTATTCTCAACACCATACAAAACATCCTGCAGCATTTCTTTAGCCACTTTCTCGCTGGGTGTTTTCATCTCTTTATGCGCGTACAAGCATTCAACAATCAAAGTATGGACGCCCTTCTCTCCAAGCTCTTGCAGCCGTTTGTAATTTGGTTTATCTCCTAGAACAGGGGTGTTGTCAAATTTAAAATCGCACGCGTATAAAATAACGCCATAAGGCGTGTGCAACGCGATCATTGAGCATTGTAATGTCGAATGCGTAATCCCAATAAATTCAACAGTGATGTTTGGCGTCAATGTAAATGATGTATTTGGCTGCACAGGAACAAAACGGTTGGGCAGTTTCATCTCATCATCATGCAGGATAGCTTTCAGGATTTCAAGGGAAAAGGGTGTTGCGTAGAGAGGGACTTTATATTTTCCAGCAAGATAAGGAACAGCGGCGATATGGTCTAAATGAGCGTGCCCCAATAAAATTCCCTTAACGAGTGGTTTCCATGATTCAATAACGTGGTCATCGGGAATAGCGCCGATATCAATGAGTTTTTGCGTTGGCAAATTTCTATGTCCTTCCTCAGCTTCAAAACTGACAATCGCGGGAAGAAAAATTCCCATATCTAAAAGAACAACTTCATCATCAATTTTAATGGCAGTCATATTTCTGCCCACTTCAGAAAATCCGCCAACAGTGCAAATCTCAACAGACATAATCAAAAAGAGAGAATATAGTCTTTAAATAACTTTGGGAAATTAAGCGCACACGTACGAAGCGGGGCAAGAAAGAAATTGTTATAAAGACAAAGGAAGCACTAAGGATTTATGGAAATGAATAAAGAGTTAGTGTTGCGGATCGCGAAAAACGCGAAAGTGCAACTAACAGATGCGGAGGCAAAAGAGTTTGTTCCTGAATTAAAGGAAATCTTGTCTGCGTTTGACCAGTTAAATGAAGTGGATACAAAGAATACAAAACTAAGCTTGCAGCCGACAGAAATGCAAAGCTGGCTGCGTGAAGATAAAGAAACAGGATGCGTTCCTACAGAAAAAATATTGCAGAGTACAATCCATAAAAAACAAAACTATTTTGTTGGTCCAAAAGCATTATGAAAGCATTATCGATGAAACAGCCAGTGCCGGAATTAATTCTGCAAGGAAAGAAAACAATTGAATTGTGGCATTGGAATACGAATCTGAGGGGAACATTTGCTCTCCACGCTTCCCAAAATGAATTAGAAGGATTTGGTCTTGATCCAAAAAGTTTACCGAAAGGAGCGATACTTGGAACAGTAGAATTAGTGGATGTTATAGAATTTAATTCTCTTGAACAGTTCCAGCAGTTTCAAGGCCAGCATCTAGCTAGAAATAAAAATTGGTTCGCCGAAGGAAAAACATACGGATTCAAATTAAAAAACCAAAAACGATTTGAAAAGCCAATTCCAGTAAAAGGAAAATTGCATTTTTTTGAGGTGGATCTATGAACATCCAGGAGTTTGTAAAAAAAATACAAAACAAGGAGATTGATCCTGTGGAGCATATTGAAAAAGTGCTGGAAGAATGTAGAAAAATAAACAGGGAATATCATTATCTTAATGTAATAAGCGAAGAATTAGCGATCCAGCAGGCGAAAAATCTGAAGAAAAACCCAAAAGGAAAGCTGGCTGGCGTCGCGATTTCAGTCAAGGATTCAATTTGTGTCCAGGATGTGGAAAGCACAGCAGGCTCAAGAATCTTAAAAGGATACAAGCCGTTATTTCACGCGACAGTGGTGCAAAGGCTCATTAATGAAGGGGCGGTTATTATTGGAAAGACAAGCCAGGATGAATTTGGCTTTGGCGGCTTCTCTACGAATGTCGGAAAAGATTTTGAAATTCCATTAAATCCATTTGATAAAAAAAGGGCGACAGGCGGTTCATCTGGCGGAGCAGCTGGTCTAGCGCAAAAAGCTTCTTTTCCCCATATTGCGCTGGGAGAGTCAACAGGCGGGTCTATTACAAATCCGGCAAGTTTTTGCGGCGTGTTCGGATTATCTCCAACATATGGTTTGACATCGCGTTATGGTTTAATTGATTACGGGAATTCATTGGATAAAGTTGGCCCGTTAAGCAAGGATGTAAATGATCTTTCATTAAGTTTAGATATCATGTCTGGCTTTGATCCAAAAGACGCGACAAGCATTAAAGAAAAACTGAAACCAGAGGAAAAAAAGAAATTAAAAATTGGAATCATCAAAGATTCAATGGGCGAGGGGACAGACCAAGCCGTAGAAAAAGCGATTTGGAAAAAAGTAAAGGAATTAGAGAAACAAGGGATAAAATACGAAGAGGTTGCCTTGCCGATAACGATGAAATATGGCATCCCAACGTATTATATAATCGCGACATCGGAAGCGTCATCAAACTTAGCGAAATACTGCGGCATGCGCTACGGGATGCATGAAAAATTAGCAGGAGATTTTAACGAGTATTTTACAAAAGTGCGAAGCCTTCATTTTGGGACAGAAGCGAAACGAAGAATTTTACTAGGTACATTTGCGAGAATGGCTGGATATCGGGACGCGTATTACATCAAGGCGATGCAGGTCAGGACAAAAATCATTGAGGAATATAAAAAAGCGTTCAAAAGTGTTGATATTCTAGTTTCCTCAGCCTCTCCAGTTTTGCCGCAAAGATTTGAGGATATTAAAAAATTAACGCCGTTGCAGAATTATAAGCTGGACGCATTGACAGTCGGCCCAAACTTAGCTGGCCTTCCCCATTTGAATATTCCAGTAGGCTTTGAAAAAAATCTCCCAATAGGCATGCAGATTATTGGAAATCATATAGAAGAAAAGAAATTATTCGCGTTGGCAAAACTTTAAACGCTCCCATCTGTTCTGTCATGAAAAGTCCGTACTTTGCGTTTTGAAGCTGAAGGCATCCATCGTACATTAAAATAAAGGATCTTTAAGAATAATTTTAAGGATAACGGTTTTGTGACAAGCTGGTGTCTCTTTTGCTTGATGGACTGCAGCACAGAAGCAATATCGTTATTCGAATCAACGAGAGTGTATGTATGCCCGATCTGAAAAAGAGAATGGCAGTCAGAGTTGCCAACAACAGCGTGATTGTATTTTCTCGCAGTTTTCACGCCTTTCTTGTTCTTGTTTAAAAAAGAGGTATAGAAATGGCAGTATTCAACCCCGTCAAAGCAGTCAGCGTACTTCTCAAGCTTTTTCCCAGCGCCAGAAGGAAAAAAATAAGGATGCGCCGCGATAATCAGCGTGTCATTACGTTTAATTTTTTTAAAATCAGAAAATGTTCGTACATTGGCAAGTTCTGCAGGTTTAGCGTTATACACTAAGACATGTTTTCTCTCAATGCGCATTTCAACCCCCGGAATAAGCAAAATTCCTTTTTTCTTCGCGTAGAGAGCAAGCTCTTTCGTGTAATACAGCTGGTTATGAAACGTCAGCGCGAGGACAGAATAGCCCAAGTCGCTCATATGGTCAATGAGATTATAAGTAGAATAGTGCAGCCCGCGATGTTCGTAATCATCATTAGTATGGAGATGCAAATCTGCTTTAAACATAAAAAAAAGAAAGAGAAGGATCTTTTAAAGATTATGAAAATTACCAGTCCTCGCTTTCTCCATCAGACTCAAGGTCAGCGTCGTCATCTTCTTGTTCAGCACCAAACTCATCATCTTCTTTCTGTTCTGGTTTTGCAAGAACATATGCGTTAAACATCGTTGACATGGGCAATGTACCTCCTTAGGTAATTGCGCCATTAAGAGCATAAGGGGTTTATAAAGCTTATGGTTGAAAAGGCTCAGTTGAAAATCTGGTTGTATAACCAGACTGAGGTTATACAAGATAGCTCGGCTATAGATGTCTGATCGCTGTGTTTGAATAGTTCTGGAGCTCACGCTAGCTCCATATTTCTGCTTGAAAGCAGAAAAGATGGA
>JACRKJ010000064.1 GCA_016219825.1 Candidatus Woesearchaeota archaeon
CATCGGATGAGATAAATTTTCTCTCCAATCAACATCAACATAAATAGCATCGAAATTACCCAATTCTTTTAATTCATTAAAGTTTTCAGCATTGATATTCTTAAATTCCACATTTTGATTAACTCTGAAAAGAAGTGCATTATCTTTCGCTGCATTTAATCTATCTTCATTGATATCAATAGCAACTACCTTATGTTTTTTTGCCAGTATAATACTTTTTAATCCTGCCGCACAACAAATTTCAAGTACTCTCCCAGAGTCTATATAGTCCGATAAATATTCTGTTTCTTTTTCCCAAGACCCCATAAAGAGTGCCTCTAAATCCCCTTTTATTTTGGCAACTTCTTTATTATACTTAGGAAACCGTTCTTTTAATAGACTCTCTATTTTTTCTCTTGTAAAATCAGGAATGTTATAGGATTTTTTTGCGATAACCACGCCATTTATTCTTATCTCATTATCTTTTTGTTTATCAATTAACATTTTAGCTATTTCTAGATTACTTTCAGAAATTGCTCCTGAAACAGGGATTCGTGAGATTACATAAAGATTTTTTTCTAAATTCTTTTGGTCCTTCCAGAGTTTAAAGTTTATTTTTCCCTTGAATAATTTATTATACACTACGTCTATTTTCTTATCTTTCGAAACTAATTCTTTAAAGTTTTCAGAAGTAAACGCTCCTAATGTCCATTTGCCAAATACTGATTTGTGAAATTGGAATAGTTTGTCTTCTTTAGACCAACAAATGCATATTAAGAGACCTCCTTCTGCGAGATTTTTTAAACATTTTTCAATAACAGAATTTTTATTATGAAAATAATATATAGATTGATTAAAACTGAAAACATCAAATTTCCCATCTAAATCATTATTGAGAAAATCGCCTTGAATAATCTTGCCATTTGAAAAAACAGATCTTGCATCTCTTACAGATTTTTCGTCATTATCAATACCTGTTACTTCTACCACAAATCCTTTTTCTTTTAAAGTCGTTACTATCTTCTTCAAATAATGTCCATCTCCAATTCCGACATCAAACCATCTTATTCTATTTGTTGATATATTTTTAGTTATTCCATCTATTAAAATATCAAATTCAATTGAAATTCGTTTTTGTTAATGAACTTCGCAGAAACTACGTTTCCGCACCTTCCATTTTGAATTAATTATTTAAAGAAGTTAGTATCATTCTACAGAAGCTATTTGCAACTCTTTCAATAATGTTGGATTTCTTTCCCTTACAAATAAAATTTCTATTCCTAAGATATTATTTTTTTATCATAATCTAGAATTGTATTTTTATCTACGAACGCATTATGGTCAAATTTTCCCCGCTTTATTTGAATGTACATTGCATCTGCTTCGGCGTCGTATTTTATTTTCATATTCTTATCCAATAGACAGTTACAACCTTTATATGTTTTTCCCTGATATAGACAACTTCTATACTTATCCCATTTACTTTTTTTCTCGCGCGATATTTAATTTGTGTCTCTCTTTCAATATGATCTGGACTTTTTATTGCTTCTTCAACCCATGTGTACGATATTCTTTTTTTCAACTATCCTTTCTTCTGCATGTTTTGTATAAATAATATGCATTCAATTACATCTTCTTTTGATTTTAAAGAACCTAATCTGCCTTTTTTTGAAAACTTTACGGAATTGATTACGGATCTTTCGATTTTCAGCTTATTTTTAACAATAATCTTTATTAAGTTCCACTGCTCTCTTTTTTTATGGCAAACGACAAAGCTCCAAAGACATGGCAGTATAAAGAGATTAAAGGCTTCTTATCTGAAAAACAACTCGCTGAACATAAACTATTATATGAAGGATATGTGAAAAAGATTAATGAGATTTGGAGTAAAGCCGGAAGCGCAGATAAAAGTTTGGCGAATGGGACCTATTCTGATTTACGAGCATTAAAAGTTGAAGAGACGTTCGCATTAAATGCGATTAAATTACATGAGGGATATTTTTCCAACATACAAAACTCAAAGCCCATTACAGGAAAAATCGCAGAATGGATTACACACGACTTTGGCAATTTTGAAAAGTGGGCTGAAGAGTTTAAGGCTCTTGGCTTATGCGCGCGCGGCTGGGTTGTTTTAGCGTTTGATATAGAAGAACAAAAATTACGAAATATTATTTGTGATGCCCATAACCAAGGCGGGATTTGGGGTTGTGTCCCGTTGTTAATCTTGGATGTGTATGAACATGCGTATTTTATGGATTACGCGACTGCTCGAAAGAAATATACTGAAGCGTTTATGCAGAACCTTGACTGGGATTTTGTGAACAGCTTGATTGAGAAGTACAAGTTAACGCAGTTTAGAAAATAACTTTTTAATTATTTTTCTTTTTCAAGACAGGATTATATGATATATATCTTCGTTATGCCGACGGAATTCATAGTTGTTTATTTAATGAAATAAGTATTTGAAGTGTATTTATAAAAAAGAGATTCATTCTTCAGAAGTTTCCTGTAGAGTATTTTTAAAATCTTTCAATGAATATTAAAAAATTTAAAAAAAGAAAAAATTACTGTGCGAACTGCAAACACCTATTCGCACGAGCATTCAAGAATTGCTGGTATGGCTCTTCGTTTGGATCATCCCATGTTGCCACCAGATAAAGCCCTACTTGTGTATCCAATGCTAGGATTGGGTCTGGATCCCTAATCACTTCCACATCAATCGAGAGATCTTCTGGCCGTGGTTTCCATAGGACAAACAATTTCCCTTTTGTGGGGTCGGCATATTTTGCACGATCCTCCAACAGTAATTCCCCCAAACGCGGTTTTTGCAATGCATCTGCATAAATCCTATGGGTAAAGACCAGCGCTTCCCTCCCCTTCTGCTTTATTGCCTTTGGAATAGGTGGCACTGATGAAGAGATTTTTACTCTTTCTCTTCTGTAATCAGAAGGGTAATCGCTAGAAGAGTTCACCTCAACCTCATATTCCCAGGGTTTTCCTTCTTCGACGTTTGCAGATGCAAACACTGGAATCTCTAAAGAGCACTTTCTTTTGTTTGAGGAGGTATATACAATGCCCCGCCTTAATTCCATGATCTGGGAATCTATCTCCCAATATTGTTTTCCCATTTTTTCTTTAAAATAGGCATGGACCAACCCCTTAAGCGCATCCTGCCTTCTTGATTGCTCCCCTTTTAAGGGAAAGAAATTCACTGCATCTTCCAATGCACTTAGAATGTGATCCTCTTGGGGATGGGCTATATGCACCTTTAATCCCTCTACAATTTCACTAGTTGGCAGTAAGGCAAGTGCTGTTTCCATTTTTTCCTCCGTTCATGCTTATATTGTAATATAGTTTTACTAAACTTATCTATTTCTAATCAAAAATGTTATATAGTGTCTAACTTAGAAAAGAGTAATGCTGAATACAGCGATTGTGAAGCAAGTGCATGACTTTGTGTATCAACAGCCACGAAGTATCCTAGAAATTGCTTCTTTATTGCATTGCAGCTGGTTAACAGCAGACCGCTATGTTAAATCAATAGCAGAACACCATGGAAGTATTCAAGTCAAAGTTTTTCGTGGCGGCACACGCGGGGCATTAAAAATTGTGTATTGGAACAGCACAGAAGGAATGAAGGGATCTGAAACTAGAGAATGGCTGCTGCGCAGAATTGAAACAGGAAGAAAAAAAGAAGATTTTAGCCCTTCTGAGATTTTTCAGTTTATTGATCCTACGCAGAAAAAACTACAGATTCTCACAGAACAGCAGTTTCATGCAGAAACCACTGTGCAACAGTACATGCAGTTATTGCAATCTGCGCAATCACAAGTGCTTTTCTTTTCTGGCAATTTAACCTTTAGCAATTATCAATCCCAGGATCATAAAATTTTGAGTATTTTAGAAGATTTAGCAATGCATAAGATCCAAACATCTGTCTTAACACGTGTTGATTTACCTGGTTTTACTAATGTACAAAATGTGCTTGCGATCAATCATCGTGTTGGCAGAAACCATATTGAAGTGCGCCACTGCTTTCAACCATTGCGGGCCACAATTATTGATACGAAAGTTGCCCTGCTTCGAGAAAAATTTTCTCCATCAAATTATGCTCCTGGAGAGTTAACAGAAACACAATATTGCCTGTATTATATCTATGATCCTGAATGGATTACATGGCTACAGAAAGTTTTTTGGGGACTATTCCGAAAATCTGTTGACGCGGAAAAACGGATTGAAGATTTACAATTATCCACTTAAAGTAACTATTTTTGTTTCCAACGCTTTTAGGGCTTTTTCTTCTTCCATGACTGCCTTCATGATTTCTTTTAGATTTTTACGCAGGTTTTGCGTTTTTAATTTACTTGTCACATAAAACATGTTATAGACTACTTCAAAAGACAACAACTCACGCTGTAAAATATTTACTACTGCTGAAACTTCCTTTATATCCCGCATTTCTTTTGCTACAGCAATATTTGATTTTATATTTGCAATAACCATCTCCAGTGTTTTTTCTGCTTGTTTGCTGCTGGAGATATCGTGATAAATTTCTGGCTTCAGTTCTTTTTCCTGGAAAGGAGCATAAAATAAAATTGCCAGTTCTTTTCGTTCTTTTTGCAGTTTTTGTATATCTGTTAGGAAAATTCCAAGACTTTCTATTTGTTCAAGATCTTCTTTAGATAAACTTTGTTTTTTTGGCAGTGAAAAAAATCCCATGTTTAGAATTTCGCGTACTTCGCTTTCTTTCCCAGCTCTTCCTCTATCCTCAATAATTGATTGAATTTTTCTGTCCGCTCCCCCCTGCATGGCGCCCCCAACTTAATCTGGCCGCAATTCAACGCGACAGCCAAATCCGCGATAAACGAATCTGCTGTCTCCCCAGAACGATGCGATACCATCACCTTCCATTTATTTTTAAACGCCAAATCAGCAGCGTGCAACGCCTCTGTCAATGTCCCCACTTGGTTTACTTTTAATAATAACGCGTTGCATAATCCCTTGGTGTTCGCTAATTTTACCCGTTCTGGATTTGTCGCCAATAAATCATCCCCAACAACTTGAACCTTTACTTTTTTCATAAACTGCTCATACGAATGAAAATCATCCTGATCAAAGGGGTCTTCAATGGAAATAATCGGGTACATCTTTAATAAATTCAGATAATATTCTGTTAACTCGTCCCTTCCCAATAATTTTTTCTGCTCTATCGTATATTTCTGCACTTTTCGATCATAAAATTCTGAAGCTGCAACATCCAAGGCGATTTTAATCCTGTCCTGATAACCAGACTCCTCTATCGCCCTTAACAATAAATTAATCGCGTCGTGGGGATCATACACAGGGGGAGCGAACCCGCCTTCATCGCCCACATGAGTCGATGTTTTTCCATATTTATTCATAATAATCTCTTTTAAGCTTTGATACGCCTCAGAAACCATCTGCGTCGCTTCCGCGAATGATTTCGCCTTGATTGGGGCGATCATGAATTCCTGGATTTTTAAATTTCCTTCAGCGTGCCTTCCGCCATTAATCACATTTGAAAATGGAATTGGCAATGTTGTTCCTTGGCCTAACGAAGCGTAGAGTGGTTTTGCTCTCACAGTGCTTCCGCACCGCGCTACAGCTAAAGAGACAGCTAAAATAGAATTCGCCCCTAATCTTGATTTATTTTCTGTGCCATCGATTGTGGCCATCAGCTCATCAATCTGCTGCTGCTGAAGAACATCTTTTCCAATAATTTTTTTCGCGAGAATTGTATTTACGTTGTGAACCGCCGTCAACACGCTCTTTCCATGAAACGCTTTCGTGTTGTCGCGTAATTCTACCGCCTCGTAAATTCCCACTGAAGCTCCAGACGGGACACTTGCCCTGCCAATGAATTTATCCGCATACACATCTACTTCAACTGTCGGATTACCTCGAGAATCGAGAATCTGCCTTCCATGAACTTTGGTAATCTTTGTTCCCAAGACCCTCCCCCTTTTCTTCTTTTTTTAGAGTAATAAGGGTATATAATCATTTCTGAGCTTTTAACAGTGAGAAAAGGATGATTATTTTGAAAAAAGAATGTTAAAGAAGCGGTTTGTTTAAAAATAAAAAACAATCTGAAGAATCAATGCAAAAAACTTCGGTGATGAAGCAGTTTACTTCTGACGAGGAAGAGGCTCTCCGCGCATTTTTATTCACAAATCCCTATGGAAGAACAAGTTTTGTCTATCCACAATCGCTTATAGCTGGAGAGGAACTTTCCCCGTTAATGTCAGCCTACTCCAGAACACATTTACCTTTTCAAACACGCGTATTACAATTCTTAGACAGGGAAAAAGAGAATCAAACACGGGCGATGCTTCCCATGATCAACCCTTTGATGGATATTTTCAGAGAAGCAGATGGGACGTTAAAAGTCTCAAGACGAACCAGAGATTTCAATACAGAATTTGTCCTTCTTCATGGACACGCGTCTATTAAAGAAGAAACTAATTTATTTGGCTATGCTGAAGATGTTTCTGATATCGCCCTCAAGAAAATCTCAGGACATCCATTAAACAGACCCCAAGTCAAATCAACACGATACCTCTCTTATGGAAAAGTCTTAGAATTGGGATTGCAAGATGAGGATATTTTATCATTACCCAATGCAGCAGAAGCAACAGCACATATTCGATTCTTGAACCAGCGTTATCTTGAAATGTCAGCTCAATTAGGAGAAGCAGTCTTTTACCATCCTTTCACAGAAAAAGCGCTCGCATACCTGCGCCAGCCAACACAAATTGAAAAAGAAATAGAAAGCTGGATGCGAAAATCGAGAAGAGAAAACCCTAATTTCAATCCAGGCGATACAGATCTAGAAAAGAAAAGAGCTGACATCCTCGCTGGCCTAGAACCAGAACAAGCACAAAAGGATATTGGAAAATTCGTGTTAGATGTTTCAAGAGTCTATTTACCTGCAGTGACCAGAACATCCCTTGGATTTTCAGCAGACGCGCGAACATTAGAGGAGATTATTGTGGATATGCTCTCAAGTCCACGAAAAGAAGACCAAACACGGGGATATGAACTCTGGAATGAAGCGAAGAAAATCGCGCCAGTCTTATTGGGAGAACAAAGCCATATTAAGATCGATAATTGGAGAGTTCATAATGAACAAGCATTCAGGCACTATGTCCAAGAAAAGTTTGCAACTGTAGAACCAAGAAACCATGGAAGCCCTACTGTCAATCTCTTAACACCAAGAACTATTGAAATGTATACAGACCGCTTCAACGCAGCATTAGCAGTCTTTCCTTATGTTGATCTTGCGTTACAGGATATTATGCTGAACATAACTGAAGCGGACGTCAAAGAAATCTTAGCAAAAGCGCATGCAGCTCGAGGCGACCATGATGTTCTGCATCCCGCAATCAGCCACGGCGGACTATCTGTAGAGATGGTCATGGGCTATCACGGCTACCGCGATTTATTCAGGCAACGCAGAGGATCGCGCTCGACACAGTTATTAACAACCAGATTAGGATTTGAAATACCTCCAATGTTAACCGCATTTGGATTCAGCGATATCTACAAACATGATATGGCGCACGCCGCGGCAATATACGAAGAAGCGCGAAAAACAAGCCCCCACACCGCAGAAAAACTTGTTCCGTTCGGAGCACACTGCAGAGCCTTGCATTCCTGGCAGCAAAATCAAATAGGATATGTTGGAAAATTACGAAGCGATATCGCCACAGGGAATTTTTCCTATGTCGCAACCACACGAGAATTAATGCGCGCGTTCGCTCAAGAAATGCCTGAAACAGCCAAGTATATGAGATGGGGCCAGAAAGAATATCCCCCTATATTATGGAAAAAGGGGTATGGGTGGTTTGACGCCACACAACGAGGTGAACAACAATGAGTATTGAGATTGTACGGCACATTCCGTGGGATGAATTAGAAGCAATGGTACGGAAAATTCCTTTGAAAAAACCTGATGCTGATGGACAACTTATTTATCCATATAAAGACGCGCGCATTTCCTTACGAACAGGACATCCTGCAGAACGCAATCCCACTACGTTTTATCTTTTGAGAGAACAGCTTGCACGACATGAAGCACTTGAACAAGAATTTGATAAATATGGCATTGATCTACTCAACTTACATGGAGGGGTTGAGTTTCGAGATGACCAAGGACAGCAATGGAGAATAATCCCGCCTGTTGTTGAATATGTTGAAGAGGAAGTCCGCTTTGTCTCCAGCAGAGGGGACATTTCCTACGATGCGGTAAACAGCATTAAAGTGCCAATCATCAATGACGGGGCGCACCGCGAATATCGCGGGCTGCAACAAGATAGGGCTACAACTGTTATTGCAATTGACAACATTCCATTTGAACATCCATTCTACGCATATCCAAATTTATGGAGTGATGTACAACTTGTAGACGCTGTTTCAAAAACAATGGCAGAGAAAAAATTGTACCGACGAAAAGATAGCTATGCGCTTTACAGAAATTTTGATGTTTTAGGCGTTGGAAAACCACGAGGTGTTGGAAGTTAAATGGTTTTTCCTGGTTTTGAACATGTTGAAGTGCTTATTTGGGACTTTGACAGGACATTGTATAAAGACACCCCTGAAATCCAGCGAAGAAACAGGCAAGGATTTTATTCGTGCATCGCAGAACAAAAGAGCGTTAGTTTGGAAACTGCAAATGGTTTGTTTGAATCACTCTATGCGGAACATCATTCCCTTACGAAGGTAGCGCAAGCATTAGACATTCCTGGCGAGGTTATGAATTCCGCTTTGGATCGCGAGGATATTTCTGATCTTCTTGAACGCGATGAAGGACTCATTAACTTATTTTCAGGATTACAATCTTATCGACACATTCAAGCGACACGCAGCCAAAAACCACGATGGCAGCGATTGTTAGGAAAGTTAGGAGTCCTAGAATCTACTTTTGAAATGGCAGTCTGCTATGAACATCCTGAAAGCAGCAAAGGATCTGGACACGCATTCCGATACATCGCAGCACAAACAGGATTGCCTCCTGAAAAACATCTTGTTATTGAAGACTGTAAATATATTATCCGCGCAGCAAAAAAAGAAGGCATGAAAACAATTTATGTCTGGGGAGCATGTCCAGAAGCAGATGTTTCTGTCCCAACAGTCTACGGCGTACAGGGAGTGCTGCAACCATGACATTGCCTACAGAAATAAAAAGTTCATGGGAACAAAAACAAAACGGGACTTATGTTGTTTTTGATGGCTTAAGCGGCTGTGGAAAAGATACCGCGATCATGGGATTTGCTTCGTATTTGCATCGAGAAAAACAAGCAAAGAGAGGACTTCTTCTTGTCCAAGAACCATATGGATACATTACATTCAGAGCGAAACTGAAAGCAATCCGTGAAGATACGACCGATACAGATCTGGAAAGCAGAGCGCGGAGAGAAGTAGACGTCTTCTATCAAGATCGCTGGCAGCATATGAATGAAGTAATTTATCCTGCATTAAGCAGAGGGAATGTTGTATTGCAAAATCGGGGAAAATACGCGACCGTAGCAAATCAAGGAGCGCGCGGCTATGGTCCGCAAAAAATTGCAAGACTTCATGGAGAAGAACCAAACAGCACCCCTTTAGCAAAAGCTGATTTAGTCTTTATTTTACAAATCAGTCCAGAAACAGCATATGAACGATTACTACGATCAGGCAGAACATTAAGCGATTCTGAAAGAGATCTTGACCTGCAACGAAAAATCGCTGATCTCTATGCACGAATGCCAGAATTTTTCCCCGATGAACGAATTGTTTTCTTAAACGCAGAGCAACCAGCAGATCACGTCGTGAATGGAACGCAACTCGCTTGGCAAGATTTTCTCAAAACAAAGGCATAATTTTAAATAATCCAAGACAAGAAAGAACTGATGCAGCCATACCAATTTTTTCCGCATACAGCAGACCTTATCTTTGAGGCATATGGAACGACATTGGAAGAATTGTTCGCGAACGCTGGATTGGCCACAGAAGAAGTTATGGTCAATTTGAAAACTGTCACCCCCACAGAAAAGAAAGCGTTCAAACTGCAAGCGGAGAGCGTTGAAGAATTATTATATCATTTTTTAGAAGAGCTCATCTTTTTAAAAGACACTGACTCCTTATTATTCTCTGAGTTTGTGTTTAAAGTCCAGTTTTTGAAGCAGAACTATGTGCTTACGGGTTTTGGAAAAGGAGAGATAATCAATCCTGAAAAGCATGATCTTGGACAGGATGTGAAAGCTGTCACCAAACATTTGTTTGAAGTGAAGCAACAAGGGATGATTTGGACCGCGAAAGTATTGCTTGATATTTAAAATAAAATAACAGATTTGTTGGATTATATTTAGTATTGTAATCTTTCCGTTTTAGATATAATTTTCTTCTTCGATGCATTTAATTACCTCCTCTTTTCCAAAAGAAGCATGAATTTTCTCCTTGCTGCCCATGCTGAATTAAGCAAAGAACAACAGCAACAAACTGTAGCTATCTACGCTGATGACAGAAATTGGGGGACAATTGCAAGGCAAGACCTTCAGGAACGACCATTGCCTTCTTGGGAAACACGAGAGGAAGAAATCCTCTTATGGGACGCGCTGCATCGCGACTCAATTTTTCCACAAGGACAGTTAGTGCTGCTTGTGAAGGAGCAAGAAAAATGGAAGCCGATTGGAAGCATTCAGAGCGTCCTTA
>JACRKJ010000065.1 GCA_016219825.1 Candidatus Woesearchaeota archaeon
TCTTGGTAGTCAGGGGTTTATTGGCCTCATAGCAATGGACAGCCATATGTTCAGCTCCATGATATTGAAACAAGCGCTGCACGTCCTTCATCCTGCTGATGAATAAAAGATAGCCTAAAAAAATACTTAATTTCAAAACACCATCCAGCAAGCTGAAAAAAAGCCTGTTCAGGGGAATAAATCTGCTGATTAATTGCGTTAAAAACAGCGGGACAAATTTAAACAAGATTAATGCTAAAACAAAACTAATTCCCATAGCGAAAAAAATCCATAGCGGTTTGCTTTCCTCGCTTTCTTTTATTTTTCCCTTGCTTTCAACCAATAAAGTAGAGATAGTTAATGCTTTCATTCCAACGTATAATTGGCTAATTAAATTAACAACGCCGCGGATAAAAGGAATTGTCGAATCCGCGATGGGTGAGGAAAACCTAACGCTTTGAATTTTTTGAGGTTGTGTTCGAACAGCGACAGCGATGGTAGCGCCGTTCTTGATCATGACCCCCTCAACAACAGCTTGCCCGCCTAAAGACCGTGCCAATGTAGATTCCTCCGCACAAGCGTATATGCTGCGGTGCATTTATGAAAAAAAGAAAGTGGTTTTCCAACAACCAAGTTGTCTCCTTTCCGCAGCTGCTCAAGAATAGCATCGCGTTTCTCGCTAGTGCACGCGGTGACAACACTGCCAATAGATGGGGCAATGTGCGCGTCGCTTCCGCCGACCATGGGCTTTTCCCACAAAGCAGCGTAGTGCTGCGCCTGTTTGTTTCGATATGTTCCGATCATACTGTTGATCCCTTCAATAGCGTCGATTCTTTTTAATAACGTTCGGTGTTCATCTACAAACGTGGCGCTCTCTTTTGGAGGGAATGTGGTTGGATGCGCTAACACACAAAACGCGTTAAACTGAGATGCGTATTCCAATAACTCAACCATTGGAGAGGAGAGCCTATACCATTTAATCATGAGCCCATATTGTTTTACTTCTTTCCGATGGATATACTTTGTATAAAACTGCTCTAAATCATTGGGCTTTGAAAAATAAAAGAGGGCATCCATCGTCTCATTGGATGTGACTTCAATAGAGGGAAAGGAAAATCCTTGTTTGCACGCAAGCAAACTTCCTTGGATCGTATTGTGGTCAGTCACGCATAAATGTACTTTTTTACGTTTTGCTTCCTGCAAGCAGATAGAGAGTGGATCTCTCCCATCAGAAAACGTCGTATGACTGTGCATATCAAGCAACGTCATGTCTTTCAGCGCATGCACCTCAGAAGGATCCTGAAACAAAACTGTAGTCATCGTATAACCTCGTAAGGTTTTTTTCCCTGCGTGAAAGGATGTTTTAACCAATACCACCACACGCCAAGATATCCTTTCCTGTCCATCCGTCGCATAGAAGTAAGAACAGGCTCTCGCAAAACAACAAACTGTTTTCCAGCTCGTTTTAATCTCCGGACAAAATCTCCATCCTCTCCTTTCTGAAAATCACCAAATCCCTGGACAGCCTGAAAATATTGTTTAGAGACAAAAATAAGGCCGTTTGTAACTCCAAAAGGCGACAGAAAATTCTTTTTAAAGTGCATCGCGAGCCTGTGTTTGAATGTGGCTGGTGAAGGTTCTAACCTGCATGTTCCAATAGTATCTGCATCTTGCTTCATAATCTGTTCAAATACCATTGAGCTGGGTTGTGTATCAGCGTCTAAAAAAACAAGTTTCTCTCCTCGTGCCAGTTTCGCTCCAGCGTTTCGGGCAGCAGCTGGCCCTTTGCGTTCTTGCAGTACAAGCACTTTCTCAGCGTATTTGTTTGCGAGTTCAGGGGTTTTATCAGTGCATCCATCGCAGACAACAATGACTTCAAAATCAGGATAGGTCTGCTGTTTTAAGGAAGTCAATGTAGAAACAAGATATTGCTCTTCATTATGGGCGGGAATAATCACGGAAAGCATGAATGCGTTGTTTTTCAATGCTTTATATAAATTTCTCTTAACTGCAAAAAAATGCCAAACGCGTAAATGATGCTGACAACAAAAATACCTAAGGTAAACAATTGAAAAACAGAAAATAAAAGAAGCAAGGTGCGTCCATACCATAAGTTCGTATTAAACACAAAATACAAGAGTTGATGGATGAAAAATAATCCAACAACGAATAATGATAAATGAAAATGAAATGAGATCCGCAATAATAATAGTAGTTCAATCAGGCGGTCGTTTCCATAATCCAGGTAAAATCCAAGCGGAGAGAAAGTTTTGCTGTAACGCGCTAATTGTCCGTCAAGAACATCGCAGACAATATGCAAGAACGCGAGTGGCAGTAAAAGTTGCGGTGTAAATAAAAAATAAAGGGAAAATAATCCAGAAATAAAAGAGATAAATGTAAGAAAATGCGCTGTCACGCCGATATGATCTAAAAATTTTAAAAGGGGGGTCAAGAATGGGGTGATTTTTTTCTTTACTTTCTGCACAACAACAAAATCCATTGCTTTAACAGAAATAAAGGGATATAAAAACATGCTGGAAAGATAAATTTAAAAACATTTTCAAGATGCCAAAAGCATGGATGAATATCAGCAAAAAGGCATAGAATATCTTCTTTGGGAAATCAGGCGATTATGGGGGGCAGAATTCGCGCGGAGTATGGGTGAAAGAGCGAGAGAGAATTTTCCAAGAGAGATAGAAAGAATTGAAAGATTATGCGCGGAAATGAAATTTGAAGAGGCGAGAGAAATGGTGGCTGCGGGGTATGAATGGGCGGTGCATAGAGCTAAGATAGGAGTCGCATATTTTCCAATGAGGGAGCGTTATAGTCATTTAAGGAACTTATTAAACGAGATACAAGAGCAGGTGCAGTAAAATTATTTTCAAGAGTATACAATAAATTTTATTTCAAACTATATATTCTCTAAAAAACAGGACTACACGCAGAAACGTAGTTTCCGCACCTTCCTCCGCCTGCTCGGCGATCGAGTGCCAAGAAAATTCTAAAATGAATGATGAAAAAATAATTTTCTCAGAAACAGTTTCAAAATACTTTTTCAAATAGCGTTCTCACAATAAATATGGAATTTCTTAAAATAAAAAAAGAAAGAAACCCCATACACAAGCGGCTAGAATAAAAATATTTCCTCAGGCTATTAGTAAACGCAGACTGAACATCTCGTTGCCTTGATGCGTACATCTCGTTCCTATCAACCTCTTCGTTTAAGAGTGCCTGAAGAAGGTGTCTCGTTTAGAGGCGGGTTTCCGGCTTAGATGCGTTCAGCCGTTATCCCTTGCGGCGTAGCTGCTCGGCCTGCCTTGTCAGACAACCGATGAACCAGAGGCCACGAACCATCGTTCCTTTCGTACTAAATGGTCCTTCCTCGCAGACACCCAGCACTTCTTGCAGATATCGAACAAACTGTCTCGCGACGTTTTGAACCCAGCTCACGATCCCTTTTAATGGGTGAACACCCCCACCCTTGGCCGCTTCTGCACGGCCAGGTTAGGAAGAGCCGACGTCGATGTAGCAAACCGCGCCGTCGATACGAGCTCTTAGGCGCGACAACTCTGTTATCCCCGGAGTAGCTTTTCTGTCATCCATAGCCCCCATCAAGGAGGACATATGGGTTCGCTAAGCCCTAGTTTCCTACCTGCGCCCCGTAGTTTTTGGAGCACAGTCAAGCCAGCTTTTACCTTTGCATTCCACAGAGGATTTCTAACCCTCCTGAGCTGACCTTTGGGCCCTACTGATATCTTTTCAGCAGGGTGCCGCCCCAGCCAAACTGTCCGCCTACAGTTGTCCTTTCTTTCGAAAGTCAGCGACGTAGACTTTGAAGGATGGTGTTTCACTTTCGTCTAGACTCAAACTAGCGTCTAAGCCATCAAACGACTCCCATCTACGCTGCACAACACAGCCCACATCGCAGCTATAAGCTACAGTAAAGCTTCACGGGGTCTTTGCTTCCCACAAGAAGTCTCTGGTCTTTACACCAGAAGGATGTATTCGGGGGACTCTATCTAGGGACAGTGGCGGTCTCGTTACGCTATTCATGCACGTCGCCATTAAAGCGACAAGGTATTTCGCTACCTTAAGAGAATTATAGTTATTCCCGCCGTTTGCCGGATCTTAGCTCCCTTGAAAAGGAGTTTGAATTACCGGTACTGGGCAAGCGTCGCCTCGCGTACTTATCTTTACAGACTAGCGAGAGGCTGTGTTTTTGTTAAACAGTCGGACCACCCTAGTCACTGCGCCCTGCGCTTGCACCTATACAGACACAAGAGCAGGGATCCCTTCGACCGAAGGCACGGGACTAATTTGCCGAGTTCCCTTAGATAGATTAACTCCCACACACTTGAGGCTTCTCACCTAGGGGCACCAGTGTTGGTTCTGGGTACGGATAAAAAGTATTCTTTTCCGCTCCTTTTTCATGGGCTCATGGCATCAACGGAACAGAGCAAGCCCTGCTCATCTCAACTTTGAAGGCCTTCTCACCGTTACAGTACTCCGGTCTTCTATGTTGATTGAAACGTACGACAGTACGTCTCCGTCTAGCCGAAAGCGTCAGAAACGAAACTTGCGTTGCCGCACGTAACTCTTTAGTATCGGAATATTAACCGATTTCCCTTTCTGAGTTTCTCAGATACGATACTCATTAGGACCAACTTACTCTTCGCTGACCTACATGGCGAAGAAACCCTTGCCCTTTCAGTGATAATGATTCTCACATTACTCAGATCCTACTTCCGCCAGGATTCTTATCCCATCTTGGTCCATTCCCTCTCACGAGAGAACTTCTTGCCAAGAAAGGCACCTACCTACCATCTACTCCATCAGGAGTAATCTTTCGTATCGGTAATTGGTTTGAGCCCCGTCCATTTTAGAGGCATAGTACCTTGATGGGTGAGCTGTTACGCTTTCTTTGAAGGGTGGCTGCTTCTAAGCCTACCTCCCCACTGTCTCTGGTACTATACTCTCTTCACCCTTTAACACTGAACCAATATTTAGGGACCTTAACGAAAGGCTTGGGTTGTTCCCCTTTCGCATTACAAGTTTAACCCAGTAACGCCGTTTCCAGGATTCTCAGCTGTACAAACATTGGGAGTTGGACAGGGGACCGACACCTTTCGGAGCCTAAATCCCCAATCCGTAGCTCTACCGTCTGCACATGCTCCTCCCAGACTGGACTGCGGCCCACTTCGGTAGGAACCAGCTATCACCGGTCTCGATTGGCCTTTCACCCCTAATCCCAAGTCAGAAGAACGCTTGCACACAGAACCTCTGCAGGCCTCCACAAGATTTTACTCTCGCTTCACCTTGCTCAGGATTAGATCGACCGGTTTCGGGTCGGACCCCCGTGACTTAACGCACTTTCGTACGTCCTGCCTCTTACATCAAGTGTAGTGCGCAGTATTGCGTTCGCTATAGGTCCTCTTCATAGAAGATTACCTTCGCCACGAAGGCCCACTCCCTGGCCCGTTATTCGAAACGTACGTTGCAACCCCGTAGGGCAGCAACATGACTATCTCCGTAAGGTTTCAGGGTCTTTGCACTCCCTATCACGGGTGCTTTTCAACTTTCCCTCATGGTACTCGTGCGCTATCGGTCTTAGAACATATTTAAGGTTGGAAGTTGATGCCTCCCAAATTTTCGCCTCATATCCAAGAGACAATACTCAGGATACCTACGCATCGTGTCTATGTTCCTCTACGGGGCTGTCACCCTCTGAGGCAATACATTCCAGAATGTTTTAAGGAAACAAACGACGACTAAAAGCAGGTCCTATAACACCACATTTCCTCCACTCTTTCAAGCAAGGATTCGGTTTGCCTTATGCCGTTTTCGCTCGCTGCTAATCACGGCATCTCGATTGATTTCTTTTCCTACAGGTACTAAGACGCTTCAGTTCCCTGTGTTCGCTTCCCTTGCGGGATGCTCTTGCGAGCAAGAAGTCTCATTGAAATATTCTCGGATCGATGGCTGCGTGCGCCTCCCCGAGACTTTTCGCAGCTTGCTACGTTCTTCTTCGCTGTTCTAAGCCAAGTCATCCACCTTACGGATTTTGTGGATCTATCTTTACTCTAGCTGCCTATGCATGGGTTCTTTGCAAATAGGAAAGAACCCTTTTCGACCCATAACGAGTGTTGATGAGCCACATTAAAGGTGATACGAAAATTCATTGGATGTGAATATGATCCTCAATGGACGCCACGGGACTATTCAAACAACACAAAAGCATTGTGTCATTTTTTGAACCCGTAGCCTCCCGCTCGTTTGACAGAACATCGCTGTTTGCAAAGCGGGCGTTATGCCGAGTTTAACTAGGCGCCCACGAAATAAAGTATGAGTGATCTATAGTAGTTGTAGAAGTAAAGAAAAAATAAATAGGAGGTGATCCATCCGCAGGTTCCCCTACAGATACCTTGTGACGACTTAACCCACCTTACTGAACTAAGATTCGTCATCGACAAAAATCGAAGCCTCATCTCAGCCCTGCTCGGTTGGTTTGACGGGCAGTGTGTGCAAGGCTCAGGGACGTATTCACCGGATTGTAATGAGATCCGATTACTAGGGATTCCGGCTTCATGAGGGCGAGTTGCAGCCCTCAATCCGAACTAAGATACAGTTTAGAGGATTTGCTCCTCCTTTCGGAGTTGCGTCCCATTGTCTGTACCATTGCAGAGCGCGTGTAGCCCAGGAGATTCGGGGCATACGGACCTAACGTTGCCCACACCTTCCTCCTGCTTACGCAGGCAGTCCCTACATTGTCCCCGGTCAGCTCGGAAGCCCCGATGGCAAAAGTAGGTATGGGTCTTGCTCGTTGCACGACTTAACGTGACACCTGTACCGAATCTTGTTGACACTATACGATTCAACGGAATTAATATCAACACGGATTTCACGGCACGAGCTGGCGTCGGCCATGCACCACCTCTCGGCTTGTCAGGTAAAACCTTCAATCTGACCTTCATACTGCCGTCGCTCCTGGTGAGATTTCCGGCGTGGAATCCAATTGAACCGCACTCTTCACCCCTTGTAGTGAGCCCCCGCCAATTCCTTTAAGTTTCAGTCTTGCGGCCGTACTTCCCAGGTGGTGAGCTTAACACCTTCGTTTAGGCACTGCACCATCACGAGAATGATGCAACACACAGCTCACAGCGTTTACTGCCAGGACTACTCGGGTAATTAGCGAGGAAATTTCCATAGATTCTAGCTTGACTTCATAAATGTAGTTTTTAAAAAGCAAAATTCACGAAGCTAATTCCAGAAATTTTGAAGAAAATTTCTCGTATCTAATCCGTTTTGCTCCCCTGGCCTTCGTTCCTCACCGTCAGACTTGTGCTGGAGAAACGCCTTCGCCACTGGTGGTCCTCCTGGGATTATAACATTTTACCGCTCCCCCAGGAATACCCTTCTCCCCTCCCAATCTCAAGACCAGTCGTGTCTCTTGCACGCTGTTACGTTAAGCGCAACAATTTCACAAGAGATGTGCTGATCCGGCTACGAACGCTTTAGACCAAATAAATGTGGTCACCACTTGGGGCGCGGGTGTTACCGCGGCGGCTGGCACCCGTCTTACCCACCCCTTATTCGTCAACATTCTTAGAGTTAACAAAAGCTTTATCCGAAGACAAAGCACTTGGAATTCCCTTCTCACGCTTTCGCGCAGTGGAAAGTTTTCGCGCCTGCTGCACCCCTTAGGGCTAGGGCCAGTATCTCAGTGCCCTTCTCGGGGCAAGGACTCTCATCCCCCCTACTGATCCAAGGCTTGGTGAGCCATTACCTCACCAACAACCTAATCAGCCGCCGACTTATCCTTAGGCCTTACGTTTCAGGAATAAGACATTCCAGTACCTATTCCATATCCAGTGTTAACCTCAGTTTCCCGAGGGTATCCTGAACCTAAGGGCAAATTATCGACGTGTTACTGAGCCGTATGCCGGTGGTATTGCTACCCCCAGACTTGCATGGCTAATCCGAATTCCAAGAGCAGCGACCTCCCGCGGGATCAACGGGAATTAAATGGCCGTATAGACTTACTTAAAATATTTAAGAGCTCTCTACTTCTTACAACAATTCTATTCACTCATACCTCATCGTGCGATAGAGGTATTCACATGATCGCAATGAAATGCTCCAAAACAGCGTATCAGACTGTTTTTTCATCTTAAAGTATAAAAAGGATTTTTCTCTCCTTTATAAAAGTTGTTGTTTTTAAGCGGTGTAATATGGTTTGAGAGTGATTTTTTAGAGCAAGTAAAAAAATTAAAAATAGTAAGTTGTTTTCAAAAATGCCTCGTTATTAGAATTTTATAATTAGGTTTAGAATTTATTTTTAAGAAAAAGAGAAGAACAATTATTTTAGGTTAAAGAAAGATATTAAAAGTTAACGTTGCGCTCGTCTTCTGCGTTTTTCACGTCTGATGCGCTTTCTTTGCCATTTCCAGCGCATTTGCCGTTTTTTCTTCCATCGACGCGAGCTTCGTTTCATTGCATGTGTTCCACACCACTATTATATATAGTTTTTGAAGGCGGAAGAGAGATGCGGGAGCAAAAATTCCTTTTTCTGTATCCAATTCAAGAATATTTTGAAGCAGAAATATCAAGAGGGAAACCCTAGTATTTATACGCACGAAGAGAAAGGATAGCGCGAAACAAAAAAAATGTGGATAGGGTCGTAAAGGAATATAAGGAACTGTATAAAAACGCGTTGAATGAATGTGTTGATCGTCGATACAGGCAAATAGGGTTTGAGATTTTCTATGCGTTGTTTGCAGGCCACACAGTCTCCCCAGTGATTCAATTGTGTCCGCAAGATCAGATTATTTTTGCAGACATTGACTTCAAGACCCATACAACACCAAATGAAAAAGGAGAATACCTCTATCCAAAACCAGAATTGATATTAAGTCAATTAGGAAAAATAAAAAAATTATGGGTTGCCGGATTTCATGTCTACGATTGTGTGGAGAAAGTTGCGAAAGCGGCGTATGAATAAGGAATAGAAACAATGGTGGATGAAGATCTAACGCAGTTTTTTGCGACAAGAATGCAGGATCCAATGTTTAAGTCAGACAAGTACCCAACTTATTTCCCAGATAGGGAAACTCTTTCTTTAATGAGAAAAGGAAGAAAAACAGGCCGTGGCTATACCAATATTAAAAGTCAGGTTTATATTCTTTGCGCAGGAATAATGATGTATGAATCCAAGGTATAAAACAGAAAGAACAATTGACGTTTGGAAGCAGAGAGGCTATGAGAGTATTGCGAGAGAAATGGAAAGAATAGTAAGTAAAATGTCGCTCCAAGCGCAGGAAATTATAGAGAAGACAGAATCAGGATATGTGACAGGAGAGATCGTTTTGTATAATTTGCTCACAACTGCAGGCGTTGAAGCGGAGCAGGCAGCGAAGTATGCGGTCAGATTTCCAGATACAAAAATATTTCATCCATTAGACGAAGAAAAAGAAGGAAGAAGAAAGTTTAAAGAGAAAATTGCCCAGGGAAAAAAACCGGCGCAAGCGTTAGAAGAATTGGTAAATGAAGAAGTGCCTGCAAGCAGAAAGAGACGGGAATTCTTGCAATATTTAAAACAAAATCATTAAATACAATAATACAATTAGTCCCAGAATAGGATGAAAGTAGTAATCCAACTGGAAAATGTGTGGAAAACATACAGAATGGGAAAAAATCTCATTCATGCGTTGCAGGATGTTTCTTTTAAAATTAATCAGGGAGAATTTCTCGTGATTATGGGAAAATCTGGTTCTGGCAAGTCAACAATGATGAATGTCATCGGGTGTTTGGATATTCCGACAAAAGGAAAATTATATTTAGATGGAAAGGATGTAAGCAAATTAGAAGAATCTAAGTTGGCGCAGATACGGGGAGAGAAGATTGGTTTTATTTTTCAGCAGTTTAACCTAATTCCAACATTGACTGCGTTGGAGAACGTTTTATTGCCTGCGGAATTCCAGGAAAATGATGAGGAAAAAATGAAGCAGAGGGCGGTGCAGTTATTGGACTTCGTGGAGATGAAGGAACGCATGTATCATACACCTTCTCAATTAAGCGGGGGACAGATGCAGAGGGTTGCGATCGCCAGGGCATTGATAAACAATCCGGAAGTTATTTTAGCAGACGAACCGACTGGAGCGTTGGATTCAAAAACAGGGGAGCAGGTCATGAGGTTATTAAAGGATTTGCACAAGAAAGAGGGAAAGAGTATTGTGATTGTGACGCATGATTATATAATCGCGAAAAACGCTGAACGAGTTATCGAATTGAAAGATGGGATGGTCATTAAGGAGGAAAAATGAACAGGAAAAAAATACTAATACTGTTATTGACAATGTTGGTAATAAGCAATCTCGTGAACGCCGCAGACGCGGTTTTAAATTATACGCAGTCAAGCCAGGACGCAGTGAGCGCGCGTGGCGGGGAAACACCTCAGTTTAAAATTAATCAAATTCGGCAGGATCCAGCTCCCGCAAATCCAGGGGAGTATACAGATGTATACTTAAAATTAGACAATCTTGGAGGAAGCATTGAGAATCCAAGTTTTAATCTGATCCTTCCTTACCCATTTTTATTAGATCCGTATAGCGATACAAGCACAAGGCGGGCAAGCTTGGCAGGCGGGGAAAGATTGAGCCTGCGGTACAGGTTAAGGGTAGATAAAAACGCGCTGCCTGGAGATTATGAAATTGAGTTCAGGGCGTATGCTGGCCAGACAACGTTCTATCCCTATTTTTTTAATATCCAAGTCGATGATGTAACATCGAGCTTTGATGTGGCGCTGCAGGATGTGACCAAAGACGGGGCTTCCATCGCGATTTCAAACATCGGAAAAAATGCAGCGAACGCGATCACTGTTTCCTTGGAGAACCAAACTGATTTTGAATTGTTAGGTGTATCAACTTCTATTCTTGGAAACTTGAACGCGGGCGATTACACATTAATTAATACATTCATAAAACCAATGCAGGCAGACCATCTAGAAAAAAAATTACGCGTGCAAATTGAGTACACGGACAAGATTGGAAATCGAAGAAGCGTGAAAAAAGAACTGCCTGTCATGATGACCACAAAGATTGCCCAAGGATTTAGCGAATTGGAGACGAATGTCCTGCAAAGTGGAAAAACACAGCAGATGAAAAGCAATTCTACAACGTACTTTGTGATTGCGTTGATTATTGTCATGGCGATCGCGTTCTTCTACAACAGAAGGAAAAAAAGGAAGAAGAATGAGATGGAATAAAGCGTTTAAGATCGCGGTGAATATCATTGTCCACAGCAAGATTAGAAGCTGGTTGACAATTATTGGAATTGTGATCGGCGTCGCCGCGATTATCGCGATTGTATCTATTGGAAACGGATTCCAGAAAAATATCCAGCAGCAGTTAGGCGGTTTAGGATCAGACACAATCAGCATTAGTTCTGGATTTGACAGGGCAAGTGAATGTCCTGGTCCAAGATGCAGGCAGCGTCCAGGTGATGCAGGCGCTGCGACAAAAAACCCGTTGACAAACAGGGAGTTGCAGGCGATAAGATCTATTCCGAATATTGCAGCGGTGAATACAGTTGTCTCTCAAAGCAACCAGGTATATTCGCTGGGGGAAACCGCGACAGTAAATATTGATGGTGTCGACGTAAAGGTCTGGAAAGAGACAACAACAGCGGCGATGAATCAAGGAAGGCTATTAACGTCTGGAGACATAAACGTAGTGGTTGTAGGAAGCGTTATTGCGAAACAGGTGTTTAAGCAGCCTATTGAAGTCAACCGCCCGATTACGATCAATGGAAGGGCGTTCAAGGTCATTGGTGTCTTAAAGGAAAGCGGCGGATTCGGGGCTGAAGACAGAAAAATATTCATGCCGATCGAGACAGCGCGGGATGTTTTCAATAAGACAAGCAGCCAGTATGATTCATTTGTCGTGAAAGTGAAGGATGAAAACCAAGTAACAGCGATTGAAGCTGAGATAAATAAAAAAGTAGATGTAGTCAGGCATGTAACTCCCGATACGCGGGACTTTACAGTTATTTCTATGAAGACAATCCAAGAGAGGGTGTCAGCGATTTTAACAGGAGTGACATTATTCTTGGGAGCCATCGCCGCGGTCTCTTTACTCGTGGGATCTGTCGGCATCGCGAACACGATGTTTACATCAGTATTGGAAAAGACAAAAGAGATCGGGATTATGAAGGCACTGGGCGCGAAAAACGCAGATATTTTAACGATTTTTTTAATGAACTCTGGATTAGTGGGGTTAGTGGGCGGAGCGCTGGGAACAACGGTGGGTGTTGGGATTGCGGTGTTGATTCCAAAATTAGGGGTGAGTTTTGTGCAAGGCGGACAGCCGCTGAATACAGACATCTCAAGTCAATTAATTATTTTTACACTAGTTTTCTCAATTGTATTAGGGATGGTAGCTGGCGCGGTTCCCGCGTACAGGGCGTCAAAATTAAAGCCAGTGGACGCGTTGCGTTTTGAGTAACTTAAAAATATTCTCTGTCAAATAAAAAACGTTCTAGACTCCAAGCTCCAGACCCATATAATATTAAAAAAAAGAAAAGAACAAAATAAACCAATGCCAATTCCCCATTGTTTTGTAATGGAATCCATCCTTGCGGGAAATGAACATAAAAATAAGCGATGAGCATTTCAACAGCGGAGAAAAACGCGGCAGGCCTGGTAAATAATCCCACAATAATCAAGCTTCCGCCAATGAGTTCAATGACGCCCGCGAACCATCCTAAACTGAATAATGAAGCTGCAGTTCCGAAAATTCCAAAGAGCAATTGTAACCCATGCTGTAAAAAAAGCAAACCAGCAAGAATTCTTCCCGCAGCGTGAAGTTTGTCTTGATGCCCGAGCAGTAAAGAACGCATAGAATATACTAAGAAGAGAGACTAATAAAGCTTCTGTCTATAAAAAAAATGTTAAATCAATACAAATATATCGAAGTCGTTCAATCTAAGAAGGTATTATATGGGCTAGACTATTATGTTCCACGAGTATTTCCAAAGAAATTAATATGCAGTCTCTGAGTAAAATTGAACCTATTTTTCAGGCACATATCAAAGACAAAAGATCCGCGTTGTCGTAATGTTTCTGCGTCCACTCCATGGGGCATTAAATAAATCTGTTTAGAAGGAATATGTAATTCTTCTTGTAATCTTAATATTTCATGGATATCTTCTTCAGTATTAATGACAAACTTCACTTGATAGGGATTTGTTTGCATCCATTGGCGTAAAGAGGCCTTAAAGTGGTTATTTCTAGAATGCATCTTCAATAATCTTCGCGATTGCGCAGCATAACTGCTTTGTAATTTTGGAGACGCACTGATAAATACTTGTTCAATACCATGGATATAAACCGTAGAATTTGTTTCAAGAGTGACGAAATAACCTTCTTGAATAAATCGTTGTACAGCCTGCCCAAGATTAGGTTGGAGTGTAGGTTCCCCGCCAGTTACAACAACAGGCTGAACATCAGATTTTCTAACAGCCCTGATTGTTCTCTCTAAATCAAGTGCATAGCCTTTCTCAGGCTCAAAACTTGTATATGGCGTATCACAAATAGTTCTTGATTCATCTGCGTTCATCCAACTACAGCGAAGGTTGCAGCCTGTCGTGCGGATAAAGTAGGAAGGTGTTCTCAAATATTTTCCTTCACCTTGGATAGATATGAATTCTTCTGCGACGTTCACAAAAAATGAAAGAATATGAAGTTTTATAAATGTCCTTGTTCCAGACAATTCTATTGGGCCCGTAGCTCAGCCTGGTGGAGCTCCCGTCTTATATGGCGAAGTTTCCTAGGACCACGGGTGGTCGCAAGTTCGAATCTTGCCGGGCCCACATTATTAAAAATAAATTTTCATCAATAGTTTGTAGATCTTTATTTTTGAATAATTTTTCTTTCACCATTAAAACAGGATCTTGAAAAGTATAATCCCCTGAGGAAGATTTATAAATCAAATCCAAGTTTCAAATAAACAAGCCCCGATCGTCTAGTCCGGTCAAGGATACGAGCCTTTCGCGCTTGTGACACGAGTTCGAATCTCGTTCGGGGCGACTTTATTTAAAACAGAAAACCAATAATAATGCATAAGGTTTAAATAAGCGAATGAAAAAGAAAATCTATGGTCAAAGAAGTCCGCGCGTCCCATATTCTCGTGAAAAGTGAAGACAAGGCAAAAGAAGTTCTTGCCAAAATAAAAGCTGGACAAAGTTTTGAAATGTTAGCAATGGAATGTTCTATGTGTCCAAGCAAGAAAAAAGGCGGGGATTTAGGCTGGTTTGGACGGGGAAGAATGGTGAGGGAGTTTGAAAATCTCGCGTTTAATTTAAAAAAAGGGGAATTGGGAATTACAAAAACACAATTTGGCTGGCATGTGATTAAAAAAGTAGATGAAAAATGAAAAAAGAAATACCTTCATGGGATTTATCTGATTTATATAAAAATATAAATGATCCAAAGATTAGTTCTGCGCTAAAACAAAATCTTACAAAAGCGGAGCAGTTTGAGAAAACATACAGGGGAAAAATAAAAGATAAAAATCTCACCTCGCAGGGGTTGCTGAACGCGATCAAAGAGTACGAGGCAATTCTTCAGGAGAATATAAAGCCGGAAGTCTACGCGAATTTAATGTTCGCTGCAGATGTGAAAAATCCAAGGCACGGCGCGTTTATGCAGCAGATGAAAGCAGGCTGTTTAGACGTTTTTCAAAAAATGCTGTTCTTTGAATTGGAATTGCTGCAGCAGGAAGAAAAAAAATTGGAATTATTTGAAAAAGACCCCGTGTTAAAAAATTACAGGCATTATTTGGAGAAGCAGCGTATCATTAAACCACATCGTTTGTCAGAAGCAGAGGAAAAGATACTGAATGACAAGAGTTTAACAAGCAGCGCCGCATTTTACAGGTTGTATCAAGAAGAGTTATCTGTAAAAAAGTTCAAGGTAAAGACCAAAACACTCTCAGAGACAGAGGTCTTGGATCTATTGCATCATCCAAAGCAGGAAACAAGAAAAGCTGCGGCGGAAGGATTAACGAAAGGACTGCAGGAAGAAGCGAGAAGACTGACATTTATCGCGAATATTATGCTGCAGGACAAGAGCATTGAGGACAAATACAGAAAATTCCCAAATCCGGAATATTCCAGGCATTTAGCGAACGAGATTGATCAAGCAACAGTCGACACCATGACAAGTGTAGTGACAAGCAATTACAAACTTGTGCAGGAATTCTACGAATTGAAGAAAAAAATAATGAAAATGCCGAAGTTATACGATTATGACAGATACGCCCCGATTCAGGAGCCGAAAGAAAAGATTCCATTTGAAAAAGCGAAAGAAATAATCTTAACCTCGTTCAGCAGCTTCTCCCCAGAATACGCGAAGATAGCTAGACAATTTTTTGATAATAAGTGGATTGACGCTGCAACGAGGGAAGGAAAGCGAGGCGGAGCGTTTTGTATGTATGTGACCCCTGACTTGCATCCCTATGTGTTGGTGAATTACACAGATAAAATAAGGGAAGTGGAGACACTGGCGCATGAATTAGGGCATGGGGTGAACGCGTGCTTGATGCGGAAACAAACTGGATTAAATTTCGATAACCCATTGACGCTTGCGGAAACCTCAAGCATTTTTGGGGAGATGCTGGTGTTTGATGATCTAAAAGAAAAAGTATCCAAGGAAGAAAAACTGAGTTTATACATTCAAATGATTGAAAGCGTTTTCGCGTCTGTCTTCAGGCAGACTGCGATGTACAAATTTGAGCAGGATGTTCATGCTGCAAGAAAAAAATGGGAGTTGTCTACAGAAGAGATGAACACGTTTTGGAGAAAACGCCAGAAAGAGATGTTTGGAAACGCGGTGGAATTAACAGCGGATTATGACTGGTGGTGGAGCTACATCCCCCATTTTTGGGAATCGCCGTTTTATGTCTATGCTTATTCCTTTGGGGAATTATTGACCTTGGCGCTGTACGCAAAATACAAAAAAGAAGGAAAGAGATTCGTTCCAAAATATTTGAGATTATTGGAGTTAGGAAGCACAGTTTCCCCAAAAGAGGCGCTCGCGCCATTAGGAATTGACCTGCAGAAAAAAGAATTTTGGGAATCTGGCATAAAAGTAATTCAGGAATTGATTGAGGAAGCTGAAAAATTATACCAAGAAAAATGAGACTGCCCGGATTCGAACCGGGACTGCTAGGCCCCGAACCTAGAATCATGCCAAGTTAGATCACAGCCTCAATAAGGAAAACAAAGAATAAATCTGCTTTAAAGGCTTTTCGATAAAAAAATCAATGTTGAACTCTTGGACGGGATTCCATCACTTTTACGCAGCAGCCATCATACAAAAAAAGATTTCCATTAGTATTAGGAATAAGACTGGTTCCTTCCAATGGAGTCCCTTGAAGTAACGCGGATAAAAGAGGATGTAAAACCATCGCGGAGCTGACAACCCTTTCTCGTAAGGTAGACTGTTTTTCAGGAAGGTTGAATCTTCGTTCTGTGAGAAATGCTCCTTCGTTTTCTAATTCAGGAATATATTCAAGACAGTCATATGTGTAGCTGTCAAGCCGTACAAGACGTGTAACCCGTCCTTTTTCGTTAAATTCTCTGTATAATGAATAATCAAAATCGCGCATAAATAGTGGCAGATGGAATGTATTTTTAAAACTATCTGTCAAGGCAATGAGAAAAACTTAAGAACTCCAATAAGACGATAAAAGCAATGTTGTCAGACAAAGAGCAGAAAAAAGAATTCAAGGCTATCGCAAGCAAACATCCAGAAGAATATTACGCGGTCGATGTTTTAAAACAAGAAGGATTCCAGCGAAAACAATGCGGAAAATGTAAAAAATATTTCTGGACAGTAAACGAGAGTGATGTTTGCGGGGATAGTAGTTGCGGCGGCGGTTTTAGGTTCATTAATAATTCTCCAGCAAAAGAGCAATTAAGGTATGTGGAAGTTTGGAAGAAATTTTCAAAGATGTTCAAGGATTTCGGGTATACGCCAATTAAAAGATATCCTGTTGTAGCTAGATGGAATCCAACAGTGGATTTTACCATTGCGAGCATCGCGGCGTTTCAGCCGTTTGTCGTTTCTGGAGAAGTAAAGCCGCCGGCGAATCCATTGGTTATTCCGCAATTTTGCCTGCGTTTTGGTGATGTGGATAATGTCGGTATTACAGGATCGCATCTAACAGGGTTTGTCATGATTGGCCAGCACATGTTTATCGATCCAAAAGAATGGAATCAAAATAAGGTATTTCAAGAAATTCATACATGGCTTAAAAAAGGATTAGGCCTTCCCAATAAAGAAATAATTTATCATGAAGACGCGTGGGCTGGCGGCGGGAATTTCGGTCCGTGTATGGAATTTTTTTCTCGCGGTGTTGAATTGGGAAACCAGGTTTATATGCTCTATGAACAGACACCATCTGGAAATAAGCCATTGAAGTTAAAAGTCTTGGATATGGGGATGGGGCAGGAGCGAAACGCGTGGTTTAGCCAGGGTTCTCCGAGCATTTACGACGCGACATTTCCAAATGTTTGTAAAAAGTTATACCAAAAAACAGGAATCAAGGTAGATCCAAAGCTGATGCAGAAATTTATTCCATTAGCGGGATATTTGAATGTGGATGAAGTGGAAGATGTGGAAAAAGCGTGGGGTTCCATTGCGAAGCAGATAAACGTAAGCAGAGAGGAGCTTAAAAAAACAATTCTTCCGCTATCCGCGATGTATAGTATCGCGGAGCATTCCAGGAGCTTATTGGTTGCGTTGAACGATGGCGGTCTTCCCAGCAATGTCGGCGGTGGTTATAATTTACGGATGATTGTGAGACGGGCGTTGAATTTCATTGATCAATACAACTGGGATCTGGATATAAATGATATAGCTGAATGGCACGCGAATGAAGTAAAAGAACTCTTCCCTGAACTATCAGAAAATTTAGAAGAAGTCAAAAAATTGTTGAATGTGGAGAAACAAAAATACCAAAATACAAAACAAAAATCACAGAGTGTTGTAGCGAAATTAATCCAAGAAAAGATCACACCAGAAAAATTAGTGGAAGTCTATGATTCTCAGGGCATTCAGCCTGAAATAATAGCGAATGAGGCGAAGAAGATTGGAAAAGAGATAAAGGTGCCGGACAATTTCTACGGATTAGTCGCCGCGAAGCATGAAAAGAAAGTGCAGGAGCATGAAACGCAAAAAGATGCGGGTATAGACACAACAGGAATTGCAGATACAAAATTATTATATTATCAAGATTATAAATTAAGTGAATGTAATGCGAAAATACTAAAAGTTGTGGACAATAAGGTAATTCTCGATCAGACAGTTTTTTACCCGACAGCTGGCGGCCAGCTGCACGACATAGGAGCAATCAATAATCAAAAGGTAGTGGATGTAATAAAACAAGGAATGGTGATTGTGCATGTTGTAGAATCAGCTTCATTTAAAGTAGGAGAACAAGTTGTTTGTAAAATCGATCAAGAAAGAAGATTGCAGCTAGCGAAACATCACACATCAACCCATATTGTCAACGCTGCGGCGAGAATGGTTTTAGGAAAACACGTCAATCAAGCTGGAGCGAAGAAAACTGTGGAAAAAGCGCATATTGATCTAACACATTATCAAAGCATTACAGAAGAAGAATTGCAAAAAGTTGAGCAGGAAGCGAATAGAATAATAAAAAAAGCTATTCCCATTAAAAAATCATGTATGTCTCGGAATGAAGCTGAGAAGAAATATGGTTTCGCGATCTATCAAGGCGGAGTTCCGATTGGAAATGAATTACGAATCGTGGATATTCAAGGTATTGATGTGGAAGCGTGCGGCGGAACGCATTTAGACAATACAAAAGAGGCTGGGCAGATTAAAATATTGAAAGCGAGTAAAATCTCTGATGGCATTATCAGAATTGAATTCGTCGCTGGGCCAGCTGCGAAGAAATTTGCTGAAGATAAGCAGAACACCATAAAAGAGCTTGTGAAAATACTCAATTCTAAAGAAGATGAGGTAGTTGGAAGGGCGATGGAATTATTTGAGCTCTGGAAAACGATTGTGAAAAAAGGAAAGAAAGCCGACACAACCTTAAAGAGTCATGAAAAATATACTGGACAAGACGCTGTAGAAAAAGTTGCGGAAATCTTCAAGACACAGCCTGAATTTATAGTAAAGACAGCGGAACGGTTTGTAAAGGAAATAAAAGAAAAAGAATAAAGAAGAAAATTACTTCTTCTCTACTCGATACCCAGTAGTTTCTGGAACGCCGTATTCCGGACTGACAAGCGCAGCCCCAGAAGCCTTGAACTTCAAAGTCCAGATAACCTTCTGTTTTCCGCTAGGTAAGGGGAAATAGGTAAGGACTAGTTCATTATCCCCTTTCTTGCATTCTTGAACTTGCGCTGTAACAATATGCGCAGGATCCCAATCATAAGAAAGATTTTCATCTTTAAGAGCGCCACAACTGGTGAGGTCAAAGAAAACTTCATTGCTTGAAGGCAATCGTTCAGTATATCCAGTGCCATACGTTTGTAGAACGTCTGTTTTAAGAGTATAGCTTGTTGGCTCTTGTCCAGCAGGTTTTCCAACAGTCGCGCAATGAGCAGAAACCAAAGCGGCTAAACCAATTAAACTTGATTTGAATATGTTTCCTAGTGTCATTTTATAACCCCCGTAAAGTAAGTACAATTGACTTCTGTAGGTTTTAGGGATATATAAATCTTACGTTAAAATAGTTAGCGACATAAATAGTGCATAAAGTTCTGCGTAAAAATATGTTCGTTCCAAAAACCTTCCAGAACGATTTGCATTGAATCAAGATTTATAAAATGCTGTGATTTTGTCACAGCATTTTTTGTTACTTTCCAGCA
>JACRKJ010000067.1 GCA_016219825.1 Candidatus Woesearchaeota archaeon
AAATACATGCAAGATCAGAGAGGGGGATAATTCAAGAAGCGAAAATAAAATTCTGGGCGTATCAGAAGATGAAACGCTACGCTGAAGCGTAGCTTCTGCTATACTCCAATACAAGATCATTTTGAATTATGCAACACAGCAAGAATAAATCCAGAAAATAGAAAAATTATTCAAGACATTCTTTTTCACAATAAATTCTTCGCAACTATAATTCCCGCAATGCCGACAGTCCAGATATACCAGTTTGCCGGACTTGGAACTAACAAGCCAGTGATCAGCACTAAAACACCTGCCGCGATCAGCGCATAATCTGGCTGCGTCTTCAATCTCCTGTTGTTTCGTTCTCTCATTTCTGCTTCATACATAGTTTCCAACGCCTGATGTATTTCTGTCATGGATATCCCCCTGCTAAGTATGCCCGGAAATGATATATACTTATGCCTTAGAAATTATAAAATTATATAGAATTAGAGATTTCTTTAAGTGTATTCATCATGCCAATAACGGATACACTTTAATCTCGACAATCGCCGCAATTAACAGGATGACCAAACTCATTCCCATGACTACTGCCGCGTCTTCCAAAATCTCATTAAATCTTGGAGAAAATAACTCTTCCCGCAGCGCAGCTTTGGACACAATTCCTCCCACTATTGATGCGGTAAAATACGGCAGCGCTTCAAGCACCATGTGCGGGAAAAAAGGAAGCACTGTTGTAAAAAATGTTGTAAATAAGCCTGCATTTGCAGTTGAGACTAATGCTTGCTTTGCAAAATAGCCAATGACGACTCCCCAAACAACTGCGTTCCATGTAATAAAAACAATCGCTCCTGCGCCATATACTAATGACAGCAATAAGCAGACAATCGTGACTGTAAAATTGTTAATAAATATGGAAAGGATTGTGGGACCTGCAACGCTTGTTGCCCAGCCTGAAATTGTTGTCGCGTTTCCTGAAATGCCAATCACTTCAAACATTGGCGCAAAAAACTTCAGAACAGCATCTTCTGGAAAGGTAAACGCAATAATACAAAACGTCAAGAAAATGCCCATGAACATGTAGAAGTAGACTTCCACAATATCTGCGTGGTCTTTCCATAACTGCTTAAGCATGCCATACTTATGTTTCTCTCGCGCTTGATTTTCTTCAATTTGCAATAATGTGTTTAAGGATGGCAAGAGAAGAATAGAAGTAAACGCAACAGTCATCATGCCAGGATTTGCGCCGAAAACTAATTTTGCGCTGATTGCGCCGACAATAGAATAAATCAATCCTAACAAGAACGCATGCCGTGGTTTTTTCTCAATCCAATCTGGTTTGAAGAGTTGTTCTAAGACCATATTGCTTTTTGGGTGAATGAGGTATTTAAGATTTGCGGAAATGTGTCACTGAGAAGGCAGGATTTATCTTCTTTCCATCCTTTTTCTTAATTCTGCTTCATTTCTGTCAAAGAATCCGCAAAGAGAATTGGTGATCTCTTCCAGCACTTACAATATATGAATGTGATTGGACTTGCCATCCTTCTTCATCAGGATCTAAGACATAAAAGTTCAGAACATTAAAAATGTCATCTCTGCGATCTGCAAGAAGATAAAACAGATTTTTTCTTACTGCATCTGCTGCTTTCAAATCAGCAAAGTAACCTCTCGTTTCCTCATAGCTAGGAATTTCATCTGCATCTGCCATTCGTGTTCGTGCCATCCTTGCTCTGACTTCTATTCGTGAAATTTTATCATACGCTGCAGTTACTTCCCCTGTTAAAGCGAATCTGAGATGTTCTCCAGTTACTACATCTCCTTTTGGTACTTTTTCATCTTTTTCTTCGCGCAACATTTCTTTTGGATACAGGCGTTCGTGTGTTGGTCTCCAGACACCATTGGTAGAAATATACAGGCATCCAAACTGAAATTCTCTAAAATCTTCTCTGCTCATACTCCTAAAGTAGTGGGATTTCATTGATAAAGGTATAGTCTTTTTTACAGAACAGAATAATAATCTTTATATAATCGTGCTTTATTCAGGCTTTCGGTGATCACATGCAAATCAAAGACTTACAACCACGACAAGGAAAAGTAGAATTGACTGCTACTGTTGCAGAAAAAGGAGAGCCACGAACAGTGAACTCTGCGAATTTCTCAGGCAGTGTCGCAAACGCGAAATTGCAGGATGAAACAGGAACAATTAAATTTAGTTTATGGAACGACCAAATCGCTCAAGTGAATGTTGGCGACACTGTCAAGATTTCCAACGGTTATGTTTCTGAATACCAAGGAGAAATGCAGTTGTCCACTGGCAAATTTGGAAAACTGGAAGTAGTCACTAAAGGAGCTGATGTTCCAGCAGCTTCTGCGCCAAAACACGCTCCTCAAAAAGAAGCCCCTAAAGAACAACTCTATGATGATTACGCAGATGATGATGTTGATGAAGAGGTTGTGGAATAGATTTTTCTCCAACAACAAATTATATAAACCATTACCTTGCTCTGATCTCTTGGTCTCAACTCTAATGGGGCGGTAGCTACAGCCTGGGAGAGCACACACATGGAACAGAAATGTTTTATGCGGCTTAAACGGCTGAAGACCGTGGTGTCGAGGGTTCAAATGTAGGCATCGGAAACGTTGCCGCCTGATCGTCCCTCCCGCCCCACCTTTTTTTATTGTTCTTTCTCAGGAACCGATATGCTTTGATTTGCCAAGCTTGCTCTCGTTACACGAACTAGAAAAGGCTTGACGTTGTCCAATATTTACTTTGAAATAAGACAATCTTAAAATTCAACGGTCTTATTTCATAGTACTATGGAACAAACTTAATCCAACTCAATCGTTTGTTCCAAAGTATTATTATTTTCTAAATTTTTAAAATAAATACATGAAGATACCTTGGGCTTTGCTCAAAGTATTGCTAAACGCATTTCGTTTAGAAATACAGTTTGCGATGCTCGTGCTTGTGTTTACTCTGCTTAGCGAATCAAAAAGTAGCTGGTGCGTGTTTCAGAAAACTTTATCTTCTTCTCCACTATTCCTCTCTTTATGCAATTACCAGATGAAACAGTGAGTGAACGTGTTGTTCGTCATCTTAGCATAAATCTTCTTTGGATAGTGCAAACGGTGTTGAGACTGTCGTAAGAACAATAGATCAAATCGCAGAAGTTTTTGCTCAAAACAAGGTTGACATGCCTCGCCTTCCAACTGATGCAACAGTTTTGAGAACGTTTGATTATGCTCCTAAACCAGGCTGTGGTTCTGGTGGGTACTTGGAATTTAATTACACAAGCTAGGGGGTTTATTTAATACGACAATACAATAACGTCGGAATGTCATTCTAGTTTTTCACTTGTTTGAATTCATTTTTAGCACAAGACAACTCATTTTGTCCAGTGCTCTTATTCCCAGTAAAATGCTTCCACTGGACACACTGGACATGGTGTTGTGAGGTATATAATCTTCTTCATACTTTTTGTTTGTGTGGAGTGATACCAATGAACGAACAAAATGCTTTAGTTGTTTTTCAAGATAAAAAGATACGAAGGATTTGGCACAATAACGAATGGTATTTCTCTGTTGTTGATGTTGTAGGTATTCTTAGTGAAAGTACTGATCCAAGAACGTATTGGAAGGTATTGAAACACCGACTTTTAGAAGAAGGAAGCGAGGTGGTTACAAATTGTAACCAACTGAAATTACTAGCAACGGACGGTAAATTTTATGAGACAGATTGTGCCAACGTACAGACATTGTTCCGCATCATCCAATCTATTCCCTCACCAAAAGCAGAACCATTCAAACAATGGCTTGCGAAGGTTGGTTATGAACGTGTTCAAGAAATAGAAAATCCAGAACTTGCTCAAAAAAGAATGAAAGAACTCTACAAAGCAAAAGGATATTCTGATGAGTGGATTGAAAAAAGAGTTCGTGGCATTGCTGTTAGACAAGAATTGACTGATGAATGGAAAAATCGAGGCGTTGAAGAAGGAAGAGAGTATGCAATCCTCACTAATGAAATCAGCAAAGCAACGTTTGGCAAAACGGTTGATGAATATAAAGAATTCAAAGGACTTCAAAAAGAAAATGTGCGAGATCATATGAATGATTTGGAACTCATCTTTACTATGTTAGGAGAAGCATCAACCACAAAGATAGCGCAAAGTAAGGATGCACAAGGATTTGTGGAGAACAAAGATGCGGCGCAAAAAGGAGGAACAATTGCTGGAAACGCAAGAGAAAATCTTGAAATCGCTTCTGGTGGAAAAGTTGTTACTTCTGAAAATTATTTAGATGAGGGTGAAGGAAAGAAAAGAAGAAGGATTAGAGCTTAATTCCATCGAATTTGAGAAGTTTAGAATAATTATTCCCACAACGGAAGCATTGGATGTTCTTGTACCCAACAATCTATTCTTTCTGCAATATCCTTTCCTACATATTGTTTTCCATACTCTAAACCCATTTCTCTAAACAATCGTAACTCATTTCTATAATTAGTATCTTCTCTCTCGCAAGCTGGTTTATACTGATCTGCCGTTGCTTTACAATTTTCACAAAGCGAGTCTATTGAAGGAACTGGTTCTACAATAACATCATCGCTCTTTCTTATTTCGTTTGCAATTTTTCTCCAATATTTTCCATGTTCTCTGCTATACTCTTTATTTATTCCTCTTATGGGATTTCCTCCACAGCTGTTTTTTGGATACCAAATCAAAAGAAGTGTATTAAAATGATGCGGGCGTACTTTGGTTACTTTAGTCATTGTTTTAGATTTCTTTTCTCTTTTTTAAAACTTCTTATACCACAAGACATTTCTCTTTGTCCAGTGCTCTTATTCTCAGTAAACCTCTTCCACTGGACACACTGGACATGCTGCTGTGAGCTATATAAACAACTTCGTTCATTATATGCTTATCAAAAAAGGTGAACAACATGAACAATTTCAATTTGGAAACAACAACCATCAACCAACTCTTCTTTGAAGCGATCAAACGAGAGACAAAAGCACTTTCCCATTCCACAAAACGCGATGATGGATTTCGATTACAGATTGTGCCGGCATAATCAGTGGTTTTTGGAGGTATATCAGATGAAACAAAGTTTAGAACAGCAGAATCGCGTGATTTTGCGCGAACTCATTCGCAGAACAGAACAACAAGCATACGTGGAAGACGCATACAGCGCTGCACACATGGAAGACGCAGAAGATGATGACTTAGTCAGCGGCTCTGAACAAGGATTCATGCTTGGCTACATTTCTTAAGCTCTTTCTTTAATCTTTGCCAGCCCTCTCATTTCACACCTGCGGACATTGTTCGCAGGGTGGGATGTTTTTTTTACGGCAAAATATATATAGTCAAATAGACTACATAAATGTAACATGGAGAAAAAATGGTTTATTTCACAGAAATTCAACCGACACCGCATTATTTGGAGGAACATGCAGAAGATGTTCCTTGGGATAAGGTTGTTGAACTTATTTTCACTATCAAGAATCCAAGAAAGAAAGGAGACAAGTTTGAGATAGAAAAAGAAG
>JACRKJ010000002.1 GCA_016219825.1 Candidatus Woesearchaeota archaeon
AATCCATCTTTTCTGCTTTCAAGCAGAAATATGGAGCTAGCGTGAGCTCCAGAACTATTCAAACACAGCGATCAGACATCTATAGCCGAGCTATCTTGTATAACCTCAGTCTGGTTATACAACCAGATTTTCAACTGAGCCATCTTTATCGTTAGCTTTATAAATTCCTCCCAGTTGCAGGTTTTACAATGGCGAAGAAAGTTACTGTTGATTTAATGGTGGAGGGCGGAAAAGCCACAGCCGGCGCTCAGTTGGGCGGCACATTAGGTCCATTAAAAGTCAACATTGGCCAGGTTGTTTCTGATATTAATAAAAAAACAGAATCCTTTAAGGGAATGCAGGTTCCAGTCAAGCTGGAAGTAAATCCTGAAACAAAAGAATATACAATCTCCGTAGGAACTCCTCCTATTTCTCAATTAATTGTAAAGGAAGCGAATATCGAAAAAGGTTCTGGAGAGCCGCATATTAGTAAAGCAGGTGTGATTGCGTTTGAGCAGGTCATCAAAATCGCGAAGATGAAAGAAGATGCATTATTGGCGAACAATTTCCGTTCAGCGTTGCATTCAGTCATTGGCTCCTGCCGTTCTATGGGTGTTTTGATTGAGGGAAAAGAGTCAGCTGAAATCATGAAAGAGATGGACGCTGGAAAATACGATGCTTTGATCAATGCAGAACAAACTGAAATCAAGGATCAAGAGAAAAAATCAAGGTTACAAGCGTTGGGAAAAGAGTTAGATACGAAACGCAAGCAGCGTGAGAAAGAAAAAGAAGCTGCGAAAGCAGCAGAAGCGGCTGCGGCGGCGCAAACTGCCACAGCAGCGCCAGGAACAGCTCCAGTAGAAGGAGCAGCTGCCGCAACACCTGGAAAACCTGCAGCCAAGCCAGAAGCGAAGAAAGAAGCTGGAAAGAAATAATTTTTTCAGCAATAGACTTATAAATCTCCTTCTTGTTAATTTTTTATAACGGGGCTATGATCTAACTTGGCCATGATTTGCGGTTTGGGACCGTACCGTTCCGGTTCGAATCCGGATAGCCCCATTTTATCTAGAAACGTTCTGAGGCAATAATAACTCTAAAATAAAAAAGAAGTGACATAAAGATCTTATTAAAACGCGTATATTCGTGCTGGCAATTGTTATTCACATTTTTCTCTTGTTGGGCAGAAAACATACAAGATCTACTTCTTTTGATACAAGAAGTCTCAACAAAAATCTTTATAAAGTGGCGTAAAATCCATCCTCTATCATTCTTAAAGGAACCATGGGAAAAACAAAGAAAGTAGGAACAGCAGGAAGATATGGTGTTCGTTATGGGTTGAAATTACGAAATAAACTCTTAGAAGTGGAACGAAAGCAAAAAATCAAGCATGAATGTCCAAAATGTCATAAGTTACAATTAAAACGATTAGCAGTAGGAATCTGGGCATGCAGAAAATGCAATCATCAGTTCGCGGGGCGAGCCTACTGGCCGATAGGAGAATAACGATGGTAGCGTATAAATGCATTGAATGTCAAAAAGAGATTAAGCATGATTTAGTAAAGAAAAGAGTGCGTTGTCCATATTGTGGTTCAAAGATTGTCTATAAACCAAGAACAACAAGCACCGTAGTAGATGCGGTTTAACAATGGCAGACAGTGCCAAGACTTCTGAGCGGGGAATAGAGCAGTTGCAGTTGTTAGAGCAGAATATTCAAAATTTATTATTGCAAAAACAGCAGATCCAGTCCCAGCAAGTGGAAGTGGAAAACGCGTTGGAAGAAGTGCAGAAAGCAAAAGGAAATGTGTACAGAATTGTCGGCAATGTTATGGTTGCTGGAGATAAAGAAGAGATAAAAAAGGAATTAGAATCAAAAAAAGAAGTTGTCTTGCTGAAATTAAAGACATACGAAAAACAAGAGACGCAACTGCGTGAGAGAGCTTCTAAGTTGCAGGAAGAAGTGCTTGCGCAATTGCAAAATGAGAAAGGGGTGAAGAAATGATGCAGCTGGAAAATTTACCGGGAATTATGGAAGGTCTTTCCGCGATAGAAAAAGACAATACTGTTCCAAAAAATGTGCGGATCAGAATTAAGACCGCGATGGAATTGTTGGGAAAGGAAGATAAGAAATGGAATATTCGCATTGATCAGTCTTTGGAGGCCTTGGGGGAAGTTGCAGACGACCCAAATCTTCCGCCGTATGCGAGAATGCAGATTTGGAGCGTTGTTTCGCAGTTAGAAAGCAAATAAGACGTTTCAGAACTCGGCATATAAGTGCCCGAAGCAGCGCAAATTGCTTTTATTTTATTTCTATTCTATTTCTTAGACGAAGAATATTGAAACATAGAAATGTTTAAATAGTGGTAACACAGATTATGGAACAAGTGAATCAAAATGGGGTCAGCATTCGAAAAACTCAAAGCGAAATTCTCTGGGAAAGACACAGTCAGCGATGAATTTACTGATGATTTTGTGGAATTAAGTCCAAAACCTTCTGATCGTGGAAAAGCGCGCGTCATTGTGCGTCCATTCGTCATTGAAGACTTTGCAGACATTAAGCCTGCGCTAGATGCGGTTCGTGAAGGATATACAATCGCGTTATTGAATATTCGTCCATTAAAAGATAAAGATTTAGTCGAATTAAAACGCGCTGTGGGAAAATTAAAGAAAACCTGCGAAGCTGTAGAGGGTGACATTGCTGGTTTTGGCGAAGATTGGCTGGTTGTAACACCATCATTCGCAGCTATTTATCGCGGCGTGCAGACTGGTGAAGTTGCTGGGGAAGATCAAGCTTCTCAACAGCAATAATTTTTTTCTTTATGTAAACTTTTTCAAGCAAACAGTTTATAAACCTTTATTTTTCTCTTTTAGAAATGGATAAAATCGAGAATGAAACCTGCCCGATATGTCAGGAGAAGAAATTAACATTAATTGAGGATGAGCAGGACATTCCATATTTTGGAGCAGTTTTTATTTTTTCTATGGTTTGCAATGGCTGCGGCTATAAACAAGCAGATATTGAATGCGCGGACCGAAAAGAGCCAAGCAAATATGAGTTTACTATTAAAAAGCCAGATGATATGAGAGTAAGGGTAGTCAAGAGTTCTGAAGGCGGCATTAAAATTCCGCAATTAAAGATGAGCGTTGATCCTGGCGTTGCCTCTGAAGGGTTTGTCAGCAATATTGAGGGCGTTTTGCAGCGGTTCAAAAAAATATTGGAAACAGAGCGGGATACTGCTGATGATGAGGATGTTCGAAAACACGCGAAGAATTTATTAAAGAAATTATGGAAAGTGGAATGCGGTGAAGCGCAGTTGAAAATCATTATTGAAGATCCTACAGGCAATTCAGCGATCATTTCTGAGAATGCGATCATTACGAAATTAAAGGGAAAAAAACAGTTATAAAAATCCATTTACTAACAAATCTTCCCACGAGTTTGCGTTGAGAAGTACAAATGCTTCTTTCATGGTCAAAATAGGTTTATCATACTTCCCATAATCTTCAATAGCGATGCGAGGACAAGCTAGTTCAATAAATCCTTGGATGTTATAAAAATTGGTTAATTTTTCCTGCGTCACTTCATTCATTGTCAACACAACAACATTCTTTCCTAATTTTTCCAATCGTTCTTTTAAAATCTGATACGTTCCAAATTTCTGTCCTGGTTTTGTTCCGATAATGATTCCAATAGTTCTAGCGTCTTTCATTTTCGCAAGAGCCATAGCGCGTTGTTTCACAATCTTCTGTTTCAAAGGTTCCATGTTCACAACATCCATATTATAAACATCAATCAAAAAAACAGGTTTCTGTACAGATAACGCTGCCCCTAAAGAATGGAAATTATTGCCAATGACAATAAAACAGTCAACTTTATCATCAATAGTCTTCAACGCGTTATATTCACAGCCGACAACATGCCCATCATACGCGGCAAATCCTTTCTTGCTTGGGATAGAAACGGTTTTTCCATGTTTTTCATAAAACAACTGAACATCAGGCAATGTATGTAAATGTTGGATCGAGGCAACTAATCCAATTTTATTGAATGTTTTCAAAGAATCCAACGATTGTTGCAATAACACATGAAAATCTGTTAAGTCCTTTACTTCAACATACAAAATAGAAAAATCTGCTTTAATAAAAGGAGCGTGCCCAAAATGCACTAATAAATCTACATTTAAATTCCGCGCTTCATTCAACGCTACATCGCAGCCGCCCCAATTGCTTTCGCCAGACACAATAATTGTCGCTTTTGTGTTCTTTACCAAAAAAGAGACAATCTCTTCAGCGTACATTTTAATGCCTTCTGGCAGCTGGATTAAGACAAGTTTCGCATCTTTAGAAGTAATCTCTTGAACAACTCTTTCTAAGTCAAAATCAAATTTATGGTTCATAAAAATCTGAAAGACAATAAATTTATAAGGACTTCGTGGTGAAGAGAAGAGATGGAAAAGTCCAAATACGAGATTCTTATGGAATTAGCGTCAAAGAAGAGTTTGTTTTATCCGGCAGCTGAGATTTATCCAAATAGTCCAGCAGGATTCTGGGATTTTGGCCCAATTGGACAGTCTGTCAGAAGAAAAATAATAAACTTCTGGAGAAAAGAATTCGTTCAAAAAGAAAGTATGTTCGAGATTCATGGCTCTCAGGTTCTTCCGCAGGCGGTCTTCGAAGGTTCAGGTCATTTAAAATCATTCGCAGATCCGATTGTGCAATGCACAAAATGTAAAAAATATGAGCGTGCAGATAAGTTGATTGAAGAAGCAACAAAACAGCATGTGCCAGAATCGATAGCGATAGAAAAACTTGACGTGTTAATTAAAGAGAATAAACTAAAATGCCAGAAATGCGGCGGGGATCTTGGAAAAGTATCGAAATTCAACATGATGGTTGAGACAATTGTGGGAAAACAAGGAGAAATGAAAGCATTCTTGCGTCCAGAGGCATGCCAATCAATTTTCTTAAACTTTCTCCGTATGACAAAAACCATGCGCTTAAAACTGCCGCAGGGAATTGCTCAGACTGGAGGCGCGTTTAGAAACGAAATCTCTCCAAGACAGAGCATTACACGAGCAGTTGAGTTTGCGCAGATGGAGGCTGAGATATTCTTTGATGCAGCAAAAATAAACGAGATGGAGAATTTTGATGCTGTGGAGAATTACAAAGTAAACATCTTACGTCTAGGGGAAAAGAAAATAGAATCAATCCCAGCAGCGGAATTAGTATCTAAAAAAATAGTTCCTGGAAAATTAATCGCGTATTATCTAGTGAGGACGCAGCAAACATGGAACAAACTTGGGATTCCATTAGAGTCATTGCGTTTTAGGGAAGTAGACAAGGAGGAGCGTGCGTTTTATTCACGAGCCACATTTGACTTCGAAGTTGAAACAAGTTTAGGCTGGTTAGAAATAATAGCGAATAACTATAGAACAGACTATGACTTAAAAGGGCATGCTGAAAAGTCAGGAACAGATTTATCTTATGTGGATCCAACGACAGGAAAGAAAATTATTCCTCACATCTGGGAGATATCAGCGGGTGTGGACAGGACTTTATACGCTGTCTTGGAACACGCGTTAAAACAGAATAAGGAAGGGATGTATTTAGCGTTAACGCCAAAAATCGCCCCATTTGACGCAGCAATTCTCCCATTAGTCAACAAAGAAGGAATTCCAGGGCTTGCGAAGCAGATAAGGGAGGAATTGCAGGAAGAATGGTTTGATGTGTTCTACGACGAATCTGGAAGCGTAGGAAGAAGATATGCCAGAAGCGATGAGATCGGGATTCCATTCGCGATCACAATTGATTTCGATTCATTAAAAGATAAAACAATAACCCTGCGGGACAGGGAAAGCATAAAACAAATCAGGGTAAAGATATCAGAGCTAAAAGAGATTCTAAGGCAATTGCGGTCTGGAAAAAAAGGATTGAAGGATTTTGGAAAGATAATAACGCCAAAATCTGAAAATTAATAATAAAAAAATTCAAGTTCTTTTTTCTTTTTCAGGACTAAATGCCCATAATCTTCATACCATTCATGAATATCTTTTCTGTTGTATCCTGGGTATTTATAGCGCATAATCCCTCCCATCATTCCTTTTTGAAAGCATATGATAGCGCTCCCAATAATCAATGCGCCGTATCTTGTTTTGCAGTTGCCGTGTTTTCTCTTCCATAATATCCACGTGAACCACCTCCAGACAATGCTTGGAATTTCATTTATTAATCAATTATGCAACAAAAATAAGATTCATCTTCCGCAATCTTTAAAAAGCAAAAATAGGAATAAGCTTCATGGGTGGCATTTATGTTATTCCGCAATGGTTCTTTAGTTATGACATTGTTTTAAATTTAATCTTTGGGATTATTACAGGTGTTGTGAGTGTTGCTTCCTATAAAATCTATAAGCTTTCCCTGCAGCGGCAATCAAAATTGTTTAGTCTTGCGTTTCTATCCATCTCAGTTTCATATTTATTGCAGGCATTCCTGATTTTTGTGTTATTCTCTAAGTTATCGCTGCAATCAACGATCTCATTTTTTTCATTCACATTCTGGTTAAATCTAACGTTGTATGCGCATATTCTATTCTTTTTAGTGGGAATAACCACATTGGCGTATATGATATTGGGCGTAAGAAGTATGCGGGTGTATATCCTTTTGTCATTGATTACGCTCGCTCCATTTTTAATTACTGAATCAAAACTTTATTTATTCCATTTATTGTCCGCAGTATTATTGATCTATGTCCTCTGCCATTATATCCTGCATTTTTGGGAGAAAAAGAATAAAAGGAACTTATTCATTATGCTTGCGTTTGGGTTATTTTTATTAAGTCAATTCTTCTTTATGTTTTCAATCAAAGAAGGATTTTATTACATTGTTGGGGATGTTGTAAGCATTCTTGCTTACCTTATCATGATTGTAAATCTTGTGACGATTCGAAGAACATGACTAAAAAGAGGGAACGGCTTCAAGTTATCCATGATATTTTGAAGGCCATTCAGGAAAAAAACGGCAGAATAAAGCCGACCCACATTTTGTATAAATCAAATCTATCCCACCAAATGCTGGACGAATATTTGAAAGAGCTTATTGCAGGCAAGTTTATTCTGGAAAAAACTGTAGATGGAAACAAAACATATGAGTTGACGCAAAAGGGATTTGATTATATTGACCAGTATAAGCTGATTACAAACTTTGTTGATTCATTTGGATTAAATTAAGTTCTAGTAAACTTTAATAACAGTTCATTATCTCATAATGTTATGGGCCGGTAATTCAGCTCGGTAGAATGCTCCCATGGCATGGGAGATGCCTCGGGAAACACGTTACGTGTTCGAGAATTCAAATCCCGACCGGTCCATTTCTTTTAACAACATTTAAATCATTTCCCTAATTCAGTTTAATCATGAAACCAATTACATATCCAACCCCAATCCTAGAACGATATAAATTATTATTCAAGGAAGAACTTGAAATATTTTTAAAAAATTGCAATAAACCATTACCATCCTACATTAGAGCAAACACGTTAAAGATTGCTCCTGAACAATTAAAAAAGAGATTAGAAGCGAAAGGATGGAAAGTAACGCTTATACCCTTTTATCCAGATGCGTTTACAGTAGAGACAGAAGATACATTGGGAAATACAATAGAGCATTTTTTAGGTTATTATTATGTGCAGGACGCGGCAAGTATGCTTCCTCCATTAATTTTAAATCCAAAACCAGGAGAAAAAATATTAGACTTATGCGCTGCTCCTGGATCAAAAACAACAGAACTAGCGCAATTAATGAACAATGAAGGGACGATTGTTGCGAATGAAGCAGATAAAATACGTTCAAAAGCATTAAGTTTAAACATACAACGATGTGGAATTATAAATACAATCATAACAAAGCATGTCGGCCAGGCATTCGCTAAAAAACAAATAGAGTTTGATAAAATATTGGTAGACGCTCCCTGTTCAGCAGAAGGAACAGTCAGGAATGATTGGAAAGTTCCGCAATATTTATCCCTAAAAACATTTGAAACATTGCCAAAACTCCAATATGAGCTCGCGTCAGCAGCTTTAACCTGTCTAAAAAAAGGCGGAGTTTTAGTTTATTCTACCTGCACGTTTGCGCCAGAAGAGAATGAAGCTGTGGTGCATCGTTTATTGGAAAATAACCAAGATCTTAGCATAGAAAGAATAGGTCTTCCAGGATTAAAAACGAGACAGGGTATAACAAATTGGAAAGAAAGGCAGTTTAATCCGCAAGTAAAAGATTGTATCAGGATTGTTCCATACGACAACGATACAGAAGGATTTTTCGTTGCGAAACTGAGGAAAGCATGACTACAACCTTGCTCTCAAAACAAGAAAAAAAAAGAATCTTTCAATTAATCAAGAAACAATGGGATATTGATATCAGCAAGGAAAACTGGGAGTGGTGGATCTCGCAAGAAGACAAAGTATATATTACAAACACTCAAGCAGGTAAAACAATTCTGACTGAAGCGAAAAATTTGTTCATCGAAAATGTAGGCATTTATTTTGGTTTTTTTGAAAAAAACACAGCGCGTTTGTCCATTGAGGCGGCGCAATTGCTCGCTCCAAGAATAAACAAGAATAAAGTAGAA
>JACRKJ010000068.1 GCA_016219825.1 Candidatus Woesearchaeota archaeon
GATAGCTGTAGTAATGTTCATAAGATAAATTTTAAGCAGCCAGTGCTGCAAAACTAATGTTTTTGCCCCGTCTTCAAATCCTAACACAAATCCTACAATAAGGACGCTCAGCGAAAAAAGAAGGATCTCACGTTTGGTAAACATGGTTTTTAGAGCTGGCAACAGAGTGCTTTGATGTCTGGGAGATTATATTGGATATACCATGAGGGAGAATAGCGAATCAGATTTTCCTTGCAGGCGTGAATATTAAAATTTTCTTGGATGCCTGTAACACCCGTTAGTTCTAACGTAAACAGGCAATTATTATAATCTGAAGAGCATAATAAATCTCCAGTATGCCCATTTTGATAAATCTTGGCGAGGTCTGTTTGGGAAAAATCTTTCGCGTTTTTTCGGACAAGCATGCATCGGTCAGAGCCTAGAACTGGTGGTTGCAAGCTTATTTTTTTTTGAATGACTTTTCCTGTTGTAACATTGCCTGCATAGAATCCAAACAAAAAAATAACTGTAACGACTAAAATTCCAACGACGATCCCTGTCATCAGCTCTTTTTGCATAAAGGAATAGAGAGACACCGCTTTATATGCCTTTCGTGAAATGACAAAGTTTTTATAAGCTCAGTTCTAGAAAATAAAAATGGCGATGGAAGTAAGTTTTCTTGCGATTATCTCAATAGGCATTGCCGCATTGTTATTTTTTAGTTTTAGGAAATTATTATTTGGGGAAAACGCCCAAGAACATAGCGGGGCAGGCGAGATTCGTGAAAGCGCATCATCTACATCGCAATCATTGGAGGATATTGAAAAAGGGGAAAAAGCAACATCTGCTTTAGAACAAAATGGAGTGCGCTTGCTCAGCCAAGGGGAAAATCTCACAAAGATTAAGGAATCCTATCTGCAGCGGGCGATGCAATATGCGGTTCAAGGTTCTCCAGAAATGCTTGCTCCCCTTAAACAGTGCATGGAAGTAATCCAGCGCGGAATCAATGAAGAGCCTAAATATATAAAAACTATTGAACAAAACATAAATAATTCGACAAATAATCTATCAAAAGCTGAATCAAACATTCGGCGTTCAATAGAAGCGCAAAATAAAATTATAATCGCTGCCCAGCAGAGCAAAAACGAGCAGGAAATTGTTTTATCCCAAAAAGAAATAGAAGCGTTGCGAAAACAGGAAAACGATATTGTGATTGCCTTTGGTTTTTTTATCCAGATCAAAAAGAATATTGAGGCGCAGCGAATGATGTTAAACGCGGGGGTTTTATCCTTCTGGAAGGAAAGCGAGATGAAGTTGGCGAAAAAAATCCATAACTTGTTGGATCATCCAGATTGGCAGAAAAACATGGGTCAAATCCAGCAGTATCTGCAGTCAATGCAGCAGATAGAAAAAGAACACTTCAACAAAATGCTGGAAAATAAACGGTTGCTCGATCAGGTAATTCCATTGACTGCTGCTCTGCTCAAGAAAACAAGTGAAGCGAAAGAAGGGACAATGGAAGAACTCCAAGCAGCCTAACGTTTCTCAAATTTTTTAATCTCCGCGATAATCTCTTCCTCATGCCCTGCGCCGACAACAGCCACAATCTTCGTTTCATGCTGCATTGCCAAAAATAAATGTCTTGCCATGAATCTATTCCGCTCATCAACTAAAACCCGATAGACATTCGGATAGCGTTTCTTCACATCAGCAAGCAAGACTCGAATTAATTCTTGCTCTGGAACTTTTCGTAAATCAAATTGGTATTTTTTTCGTTGAAAAGGGCCTTTTATCAAATCAATAACAAATCGAAACTTCTCTTTCCACGTAATTCCATTGGAAAGTCGTTTTAAGGTGATTTGAATGGGCTGGTCAATAAACGTGATTGGAATTTGCTCTTTTCCAGCGGTTTCAGCAGCTTTGAGCATTTCGCTTCCAGGGGAAACCCCCACAGCATCTCCCAATTTATGTTCAATAAATTCACCAAATCGTGCAAAGAGATACCCTTTTATGCCAATCTGGCGTATTTCACTAATCGTCAATTTTCTTTGCGGTTTTTTCTGACGCAAAGCAACAAATCGCTGGCTGTCAAGCTCGAGCGCAACCAAACTAGGTTTTTCCTCTAAAATTGTTTTCTCAACGAAATGGACGCTTTCTACAGAAATATGGGATGTTCCGATAAGGAAAAGGTTTTTGTATGCTTGCATTGTTGAAAATCCCTTCTTGGAATGCTACCGATTCAGGAGAGAAAACTATTTAAATGTAAACCGCTCGAAAGCAATCAGTTTACTGGTGAAGGTGAAATCATGCTAAAAACGAGAAAAGTAACTGATGTTCTAGGAATGCCCGTTTATACAGATGAAGGGTTTTATTATGGAGACGTAGAAGAGACAGTATTGTCTGGCAACAAAGTCTATGGTTGGAAAGTGCGGGCAACCAAAAATTCTATGTTGACGCGCGTCTTAAGCGGGGCAAAAGGAGTTACTGTTCCGCATCAATTTGTAAAATCAATTGGCGATATCATGATTATTGCAGGTCATGCGCTTCCATCTGGCGAAGAAGCTCCTGAAGAAGGGGAAGAGTCTTCGCAAGAGGATTTTTAATCCAAACATTTAAATAGTCATTTCTTTTATTTTTATTCAAATGGGGTCGCCGTTAGGGAATGCTGTTCAGTTCTTCAAAGAATTTGGATTATTTGACGTTATTCTTCCATTCCTCTTAGTGTTTTCTGTTGTATTTGCGTTGCTGGAAAAAACAAAAATTTTAGGCACAGAAAAGATTAGCGGCACAGAATATCCTCGGAAAAATCTCAACGCGACAGTCGCTTTCGTCGTAGGAATGCTGGTTGTTGCCACAAATAAAGTGGTGACAGCGATTAATATTGCCCTGCCGAATATTGTTCTCCTCATTGTGGCGATTGTCATGTTCTTGATGCTGGTAGGCACATTCTACAAAACAGAAGAGTTGAACTTTGGGGAAAAACACAAAACTGCGATGAGGGGGTTTGTTGTGCTTGTCTTCATCGCAATTATCTTGATTTTCGCGAATTCCATTATGTATGATGCGACGCGTTCATGGTTGGAGTATATTTTAAATTATGTTGTTGATAATTTTTCAGGAACAGTTGTTACGTCCTTGATTTTTTTAGTGGTCGCAGTAGGCGCGATTTATTATATTGTCTCAAATCCACAAGGACAAAAAAAAGGAGGGGAATAATAGATGCTCTTATTTCAAGTCCCATTTAGTTTTCGCGATTTTATTGATTTTATGGTAGAGTCCGGAGTTTATACATACTTTCTTCCATTTATTTTAGTCTTCGCCATTTTCTTCGCCATCTTGGAAAAAACAAAAGTGTTTGGGGAAAGCCAGCGTGGTGTAAATGTTATTGTGTCTGTCGTTGCGGGACTATTGATCTTGGTGCAGCCAGGAATCATTGATACAATCAATACATTCCTGCCGAGGGTTTCCTTGATTATGGTTGTTATTTTGATGGGATTATTAGTTATTAGCATGGTTGCGGGAAAAAAATATGAAGGCATCAAAGGCTGGCTCTTCGGATTAACAATTATTGGTATTGTCATAGCATTCTTTCTAGCGTTAAGTCCATCACAACTAATAGATCCATCAGACAAAGAAGCGCTGTTGCGTATTGCGATTCCTATTGGAATGGTTTTAATTGCTATTGCTGTCGCGATGGGTGTTGGCGGAGGCCAGCAAGAAAGTGGATTCAAAAAAACATTAAAGGAGATCGGAGACGCGTTTAACAAATAAGATGGCGACATTACTTGATCTTGGGTTGCTGGCTTATTTTATGCCATTTTTTATTTTCATCTTTATCTTTGTCGTGCTCTATGCGTTATTAGAACGAACAAACATATTAGGCGAAGGAAAGCGTCCATTAAACTTGATCGCTGCGATCTGTATTGCAGCTGTGTCGATCTTTGCAGGCAACTTCGCTGCGTTGATCAGCCAGGTGGTTCCATGGATTGTCTTTATTATTATTGTCCTGGTTTTCATTTTCTTCTTGTTTAAATCCTTTGGCGTAAA
>JACRKJ010000069.1 GCA_016219825.1 Candidatus Woesearchaeota archaeon
CAGATGTGATTGCCCATACTATGGTGAAGGGAGGAGACACATGGAATGCGTCTATTACACCAAACGACAAGGGAAGTGATGGCGAAACGCAGTTTAGTAATAATTTAACAATTGTATCATGAATAGGTGAATAATATGAAAAGAGTATTTTTCAGAGTAAAAAGGAATATGTTGTTTTTAGTACTAGTAGTGTTTCTACTGAGTTTCATGGCAGTTGCAAGTAGTCAATCATTGACCACAATTAGCGCAACAGAGACACCAACTAATGTTGAATATGAAAATGTTATCACTCTTACTGCAAATGTAATAACCAGTAATGAAATAAGCAGAGTGACGTTAACTGTTGATTGGCTAAACTATACTATGGCAGCAACAGCGATACCCAATCAGTTTCAGGTTTCACTAGACACAATAGGAAATCTTGCGGCTTTAGGACAAGCAACATACCCTTACACAATTACTGTCGAGGACGTGTTAGGTAACACAGCAACATACAGCGATTCCTTTGATGTTATTCTTCCTGCTGTATACTAACTATAAGACCAAGAGTTTTACTCGTTTTATTATTGAGGATCTTCGGAGCAAATTCCCTTTTCCAGAAAACCTGAAGGAACAATACAGCGAGAAAATATGCACATTATTCCTGAAGCACTTCCTATTGCTGATTTTGTCTGGGAACAATATGCGAGGATAAGAGAAAAATAATTTCATCACTTTTTTAAATCCAACCAATTTCTTTTTCTTTTATGGATGTCCTTATCATCGGCACTGTCGGCTACGACAACGTGCAAACACCATTCGGCAAACGAGAACGAGCACTCGGCGGCAGCGCAAGCTACGCAAGCGTTGCTGCATCTTTCTTCGCAAAACCAAGCATGGTCGCGATTGTCGGCGAGGATTTTGAAGAAAAACATAAACAACTATTTCTTTCTAAACAGATTTCTCTCCACGGTCTCAAACAAGTGCCTGGCAAGACCTTTGCCTGGGGCGGAAAATATGAATTTGACATGAACGAAGCAAAAACTGAATTTACTGACCTGAATACACTTCTTCAATTCGATGCGCACGTTCCTGAACAATATAGAAACGCAAAATATGTTTTTCTGGCAAACACTGATCCTGTTTTGCAGCTCAAAGTCATTGAACAACTCAAAAATCCAGAATTTATTGTGTTAGACACGATGAATTTTTGGATTCAAACAAAAAAAGAGGATTTGCTCAAGGTTATTTCGAAAGTTGATGTTTTACTTTTGAATGATGGAGAAGCGCGGATGTTGTTTAATACAGTGAATCTTTTGCAAGCCGCACAGCAGGCGTTGAAACTCGGTCCGAAATACGTCATTATCAAAAAAGGAGAGCATGGCGCATTGCTTTTTAGCGACGGCAAACATTTCAGCGCGCCAGGGTATCCGCTTGAAGTTATTAAAGATCCGACTGGCTGCGGGGATTGTTTCGCAGGCGGATTTATTGGATATCTCGCAAAACATAATAAAGTTGATGAGCCTTCTTTACGACGAGCAATTGTGTATGGCAGCGTGATTGCGTCGTTTAACGCAGAGGATTTTTCTTTGGATCGAATGACTCGTTTAGATTCTTCTGAAATTGAAAAGAGATTTTTGGAAATGAAGGATATACGGGAATTCTAATTTTTTTTCTTACGTTTTAGCAAAATAAGACACAACATTTATATTTAACATTATTTAACATAGTTAAATGAAGAAGATACTTGTTGATAGCTGCACGTTTATACTGCTTGCTAAAGCCTCTGTGCTTGAAACTTTTTCAGAGAATAACTCCATTATGGCAACAAAGCAAGTGTATGACGAAGTTTTAGAAGGCAAAAAGAAACTTTTTCCTGATGCCTTGCTTTTAGAGCGGCTAAAAAACGAAAATAAGATTAAAGTTACATCCTCAAATGCGGCTTCAACTCAAAAAATAATGCACGATTATGCTATGGGCATAGGTGAAGCATCTATTATTTCAATAGCCATTAGAGAAAAAGAGATTATTGCCGCTACAGATAACATGCAAGGAAGAAAGGTAGCAAATCTCATGAATATTCCATTAATAGGAAGCATTGAGATAATTGTGAGTTTACACAAGAAAAAACTTATTACAGATGAGAAAGCAATTTCAGCATTAAAAATATTAAAAGAAGAGGGATGGTTTCACAGTTATTTAGTTGAAAAAGCAGAGGAGGATATCAAATGGCAGAAGTAGAATTTTTAGGAGCACGATTAGAAAAAGAAATAATAGAAATGGTAGAAGAGACTGCAAAAGAAGAACGCGTTGATAAGACAAAAGCACTTAAGGAGCTCATTCAGCTTGGGAGAAAACAATTTCTTATTCAAAAATATATGGAACTTTACCGACTAGGAAGATGCTCTTTAGACAAAGCAGCACAAGCCATTGGAATAACAGTTCATGAAATGATGCAAGAAGCAATAAAGGCAGGAATAAAATCTTCACAGAGCATAGAAGAATACAAAAAAGGATTGCAATTACTTGAGTAGATACTTATGAAAACCTTTGCCTTTCGTTTGTTGCCTGGACAAGATCTCAAAAAAGAGTTGGTTTCTTTTTGCTCTGAAAAGAAAATTGCAGCAGGATTTATTCTGACGTGCGTTGGATCACTCAAACGAGCAACACTCAGACTTGCAGATGAAAATGTTGTCAAAGATTTTGAACAGAAGTTTGAAATTGTTTCTTTGGTTGGAACATTA
>JACRKJ010000070.1 GCA_016219825.1 Candidatus Woesearchaeota archaeon
ACCACAAAAATGAGATGATACTTAATCATGTACACCTTATGACACGCATACTGCATAAGCCAAAACAAAGAACTCCTAGACTATATGGCTTATGCTTCCACAGCAGAGCTGTGGGGAAAGCCCCACACAGATTCTAAAGAACAATAACTTATTAAAGAAATAAAACAAACAAAAGTAAAAGAGGACCATGTACGAAGTTATTCTCGGAAGAAGTGAAGCAGATAAGAAGGATCTTGGATTAACAGGAACAATTTTTCTTGGAAAGTTATATGTGAAGATGGGCGCAGAAACGTCATTGTCAAATAAAGTTTATATGGATGTTGCGAAAGCGCATGTTATACTTGTATGCGGAAAAAGAGGCACAGGGAAGAGTTATTCGCTTTCTATGATAGCGGAAGAAATGGCGAATCTCCCAGAAGAAATTTCCCACAGGTTAGCGGTGTTAATGATTGACACAATGGGTATTTTCTGGACAATGAAATATCCAAATGAGAAAGATGAAGATTTGTTAGAGCAGTGGCAACTCCCAAAAAAAGGATTAGACGTCAAAGTCTATACACCAGCGGGAAAATTCGAGGAATACAAGGAAAAAGGGATTCCAACAGATTATCCATTTACAATTAACCCAGCAGAGTTGACAGCAGAAGAATGGTGTAGTATGTTTAGTATTTCATTACTCGATGAATATGGTGTCGCATTGGAAAGGGCGTTGGACAGGGTGCGGGAAACAAAACAAATATACGGCGTAGATGATCTAATTGCAGAAATTCAAGGCGATAAAAAAATAGAGGAAAAAATAAAATTGGCGTTGGAAAACAGGTTAGCTGCGACAAAAACGTGGGGAATTTTCAGTAAAGAATCCACGCCATTAAAAAAAATAATTACAGGTGGTCAGGTTTCAATCCTGGATATTAGTGTCTACAAAGAATGGAGCATTAAAACATTGGTTGTAGGATTAATCTGTAAAAAACTGATGCAGGAACGAATGGAGGAAAGAAAAAAAGAGGAATTAGAAGATATACAAAGAAGTCATTCCTATTTCAAATCAACGCTAGATAAAAAAGAAGAGACAACGCCTATTGCGTGGATTATGATTGATGAAGCGCATGAATTCTTGCCAAGGGAAGGAAAAACATTAGCGACAGATGCGTTAGTTCAAGTCTTGCGGGAAGGACGCCAGCCAGGTGTCTGTTTAGTGCTCGCGACCCAGCAGCCAGGAGAAATCCACAAAGACGTCACAACACAAACAGATATTGTCATTAGCCATAGGATCACAGCAAAACGTGATGTTGAGGCGTTAAACGCGATGATGCAGTCATATTTATCTGGCGATATTCAAAAATACTTGAATCTCTTGCCAACAATGCGGGGAGCGGCGGTAATTTTAGACGACAATTCTGAAAAGCTCTATCCAGTGCAAGTAAGGCCAAAATTCACCTGGCATGGCGGGGAAGCGCCGACAGCAGTTAAGGCAAAAGGAAAAGCTGCGGTGGAGTTAGGGTTATAAACAACAAAAACTGCAAAAGTAGATGGTCATGAACGCTGCAGTAGCTGGAGTAGTATTTGTATTCGGAATGGTAGGGGCGATGTTCCTTTTTGGGGGGGTTATAGCTGCGTTAGTTGCGTTATGGATTTGGATGATCATCGATTGCGCGAAAAGAAAGTTCAAAAACGACAATGAACAAGTAGTCTGGATTTTAATTCTCGTATTTACAGGATGGCTCGGAGCGATTATCTATTATTTTGCGGTAAAAAAGCAAGATAAAAAGAAAAAATAAACGTTCTAATTAGATTATTCAAAACGTCTCAAGGTAGATACGCAAAGAAGCAATCCAACAAATCCTGCAAAGGTTGCAAGAATATCCCCATGTTCTGCATAGAAGCCTTCAAGTCGAGATTGTTGTTTATTCCATTCTTTTTCAGAAGAACGTATTTCATGAAGTTCAGAAAAAATCCGTTCTGTAACGTGTTCATATCCAACAGCTGCGACAGGGGAGGGAGATCCGTCATTGGGCCAGATTGGCTCATCATAAGCAACAAATCCGTCATCCTGCCAGCGTGTTCGCGTTTCATAATTGAAAAGTTTGCCAAGCAGGGAAGTGGTGGGAACGCCCATAGGATACTTTTTTACACGGACAGACTCAGCCTCGCTTCTAGCGTACTCAAGAACAGTCTTGTTGTAAAGAGTGTGTGCATACGCGCCTGCGAATAGTGCTCCGCTCAAGACAGTCCCGCCAATAATAGTTCGTAAAGAGGATTTCATACAAAAACAAGAAGAGAAAAATTCTTAAAGCTGTCTTTTAAAAAAGTGAGCTCAGAAGCTACTTCCATCCATCATCTCCCGAAGGATCTGCGGGTGTTCACTTCATCATCGCAAAGATAAGAAACAAGTCAAGTTCTTTAAGCTTATCATTAACAAAAAAACAGCGAAAAAGGTTATAATCATTTTTTTACAACCAGATCAAGGCAGACGCGGAATTCCCGTGGTTTTGTCTGTCCGCATTTCACAAGCCTCAATAGTTTCAAAGGGTATTTTTTTATAATTTCTTTCCCAAATCCATCAAATTGTTCTTCGCGTAAAAAAGCGTACAAGTGTAGGATGGTTCCAGGCTTGCTCACAGATAATGCGACAGGTAAAAAATTCTCAGCGGTCTTCGGCAAGGGCAATAAAATACGGTCAAACGTTCCAGCTATGTGTGGAACAACATCCCGGACATCACCGCGGAGCAAGTGCACGTTTGTAGTTTTATTCAAGGCAATATTCTCATCGCCGTATCTGCAGGCGTCAGGATTGATCTCAATGCCGACAATTTCTTTCGCTGGAGAATGTTTCGATAAGACCAAAGGATAAACCCCGATGCCCGAAAACAAGACTAAAACTCTTTCTCCCTTTCCAACAAGAGAAGCGATCCGCAGTCGTTCATGTGCTAGTCGCGGGCTAAAATAAACTGTAGCAACATCTAATTTCAATCGCACGCCACTTTCTTTATGAATCGTCTCTGTTGTTTTTTTGCCAGCTAAATAAGTGTATCCACGGACACGAAACACTCCAGCATGTTCTCCTTCTTTTTTTAACACAGTATGGATATTCGATTGATGTTCTAACAAGGTTGTAGCGATGAGCTCAGCTTTAGGAAGCAAAGAAGAAGCGACTTCAATGATCGCGATATCGCCAACAACATCCAACGAAGTAGTAAGCGCTTCCAATTCAGCAGCAGTCAAAAAAGAGGATAAGGCGTCTCTCAAGGAAAGTGGACGGGTGCGCAACGCAGGAAGTTCTTTTTCAATAAGAGGATATGTTTCAAATTTTCCAGAAACAGGAAGATACACAAACCCATTTTCTTGGAGTAATTTATAGCCAGAAACAAATAACTTCTCCGCGGCAAGCTTTTTCTTGACGTTTTCCACATCTTTCAAACCGACTTTGAGGCATTTCATAAAGAAGGCCTGTAAAGAAAGGTTTATATAAGTATTTTCCAGCCTGTAAACCCAATGGGAAAAAAGAAGGTCGTCTTTAATCTAGTGTTATTTCTCTTTGCGTTAATCCCAATAGTGACAGCCCAAGCAGTAGGCACAATAGTTGATTTCTATAATAGTTATTATGGCTGGATTGATTTCTCAGTTTTTCTCATGGTGTTTGTTTCAGCTGCTATGTTGTACGTGGGAAAAACTGGCAAGCAAGATGAAAAAGGCGCGACAGGGTTGGCGATGGGTCTTGGGTTGATATTGGCGTTCGCGTTAAGCATGTGGGAAGTGACAAACGGGTTTACATTGGCGAGCTTGGGGCCGTTAGCGTTTATTTTATTGATTGTAGGGATTATTATCGCCACAGTAGGATGGATTTTTAATAAAGTGAAAGGTGATGGAAAAGGAAATTGGCTGAGTAAGGCAAGTTTAATATTTTTAATCCTCTTAATCCTATTCTTGATCCTGGCGTTCATGTTTTTTAGTCCAGGCACATGGGGATACTTCTGGGATACAATGGGAAGTTCATGGTTGTGGGTTGTATTGTGGATAGTGATTATTGCGGTGATAGTGGCGTTATTGATTTACGCGATAAAAACAAAAGGCGCTGCAAAAACAGCGAGCGCTGGAGGTTCACTTTTCAAAGCATTGACAAGCCCGATTTGGTGGCCTGCTAAAAAATTATATCAAGGCGGAAAATGGGTTTGGGCAAAGTCACAAGGACAATTTTTAGTGTATATTGATTTTAACAAGGAAAAACCATTATTCCCCCTCCATTTTAATAAATATAGGGTATTGGGATATAAACGGGTTTACATTGTTGGCCGGGATCAGGTTATTCAAGCAAGAGTGTATATGCATGGGGTTCTTGATCCAGACCCAGCTATTACTTGGACAGTTCCAGGAATTCCTATTGCAGATCCGCACGCGAAAGAGATTACAATCAGCATTGCGTCATTAAAGTACAGGAATCCTGTGGAAAAAAGAACATTTCAAGTGGAAGTGACAGACAAGGTAACAGGAAAAAAAGCGAGAGCAAAAGAAACAATTCTTATCGCGGAAGGGGTAAAACAGCATTCATTTATTAGGTTAATAATCAATGGGCAAAGAAACCAAACACCAGATATGCCTGGCCCGGAAATAGTTGTCAATCGGGGGGAAGTAGTCAAAGTGGGTGTAGAAGTAACAGATCATGAAA
>JACRKJ010000071.1 GCA_016219825.1 Candidatus Woesearchaeota archaeon
ATCCATCTTTTCTGCTTTCAAGCAGAAATATGGAGCTAGCGTGAGCTCCAGAACTATTCAAACACAGCGATCAGACATCTATAGCCGAGCTATCTTGTATAACCTCAGTCTGGTTATACAACCAGATTTTCAACTGAGCCGATAGAAAAGCATTGTTACGCTGTCGAGACTTTTCAAGAAGAACTCACACTACGTTGATCCGTAACTGTGCATCTCGCATCATGATTAGAAAAGCTTTTATTGTTTTATATTCATTCCTAGCGTAAGGACAATGGACGATCTTGAAGCAAGAATACAACAAAGAATACAACAGGCGGAAGATAGAGACATTCGAGGAAAAGTAAGAATAGTTGTTCATTGTTTTGGGCAGGAGCAGATCGGGAATTATTCAGGAGAATATTATTCAATCACAAGGTTTAGGAAGGGTGATTTGTATATGCACGTTCATTCGAGTGATTCTTCTGCTCTTAATAATGTTCCTTTTATTGAGGTTCGATATCGTGAAAAGCTCGTTTTTATGTGTGAAGGTGCAGAGGAAATTGAGTCCTATCTTCCGGGCGAATGGGAAAAGATGGTTGATAGTCTTTATGCTTCAGCGCAGCAAATAAATGCGAATAAACTAAAGCAGATTATGTTAGAGCGTGAAAAACAAGAAAGAAGGAGGTTGAGTGCAAAAGCGAAAATGTTTGGTTTATAATTCTTTAGTTTGAAGGAGGTAATTATTTGCCCACGTCACTCCATGCGTTCGCTCCGCCCTCAAGCGCCGGGCCGGGCTGACGGAAGATTCGGAAGGTGCGGAAACATAGTTTCTGCAATTAGTTCTAGTATAAAAAAGAATTACACATTCAGCATGCCATGCGTTTTTTTGTAAATATTATAGGTTGTGGTGCAAAGCGATTTTGCTTGCGCCTCTGCCGTTTTTTTCAAATCAATTTCTACAAATGAAAATCTAGATCCTTTTTTAAACGCGAAGGGAAACAATTCCTTGAATCCCATGATTGCGCCGGCGAATGGTTCTTTAAAATCTGTAAAACGCTCAGAAACGCTTTTGAGTGGTTTTCGTAGTTCAGCAGGTTTTGATTTTAATTCGCCAGGTGAAGTTAAATATTTCTCAAGGTCAGCGTGAAGCTGTGCCAAGCTTCCTTCAACCCAATCCTCAACGAGTCTTCCGCCGCCAAACTGCATCAATAATTCAAGGTCTTCATATAATTCCTGGCTTTCAAACGCCTCTAAATCAATCTGGTCAAATGCATATGCGGCAAAAACCATATTCACTCTGCCGCCATGCACATATTGTCTCTGCCCGGACACAGTCACAGCGGATGGAACGCTTCGAAAGTCCATGCTCACATCAACAAGGGCGTAATATTTATTGGACAACTTCACTTTCGCGAAAGATTCATGGACGCTCGCTGGCTTTACTTCCCTCTTCCCATACAAATCTAATTTTAATTCCATCGTGCTGAAGGCGTTCACTAAGTCAGGTGTCTTGAATTCTTTCATCTTTAATTTTTGCGCCGCCCGTAAATACGGTTTGATCCAGTTCGCATAGAGCCGTAATGTGCCGACTTGCGAGCGCAAGTAAGTTCTTTCAACAATATACCTGTTTTTAATTTCAATTTCGCTTTTATTTGTCCAAGTGCGGTATTCCTCAAACTTCCGGGTAAGAATATTCTTGACGCGGTCATTCAAGTCAAGCTTGGAAACGCTGTTTGGGTCTTCAACAAAGAAAAACGCGTCGCGTAAGGTGATAAAATTCAAATCTTGGGCAAGCATATTAATGCTGCCTCGTCCTTTTCTCGCGTCCACAGTATCCATCCAGACTCCTTTCAAGGCATGTGAAGCTTCAATGCGTCTTTTTGGGTCTGTATCTTTTAATTTATCAAATTCTTCAATGCGCAACTCAAATTCTTTTAAGTCATAAATCAAATTCAAAATGCTTTTAATGAGTTGGTTGACAGCCCCTAAATATTCCATGGATTTTTGCTGCATCAATGTGGCTCTCTGCCCCATCTCCCCAAAATAGCCGGAGGTGACAGAAGCTTCATACTCTTCCAGTCCTTTTTTCACATCTAATCCTAAACCGCCGGGGCTTGCGTCCCGCATGAAATCCAAAATCCAATAATAAATAGGCTCTAGTCCCTCTCCAAACGAGTCATAGACAAGTTCATAGCTCACTGCGGGAATTTTTCGAAGTTCAGTAGATAATAAGTGCAGCAAAGAAGTGCGGATGCTTGTAAAAACGTCATCATGTAAAAATTGCTTTAAGAAACCAATGCGCGCGTTTGCCTCTTTTTTCTTGTCTTCATGCTTAAGGGATTCATATTCTTTTTTAATAGAGCTGAAAACTTTTCCATGCTCTCCAGACTTCCTCGCTTGGAGTATATCCTCTTTTGCTGTGAAAAAAAAATCTGCCGATTTTGCCATGACTCTAAACAAAAGACTTTTATATATCTCTTCTTTATAAGGGTTATGGAGTAAAAAGAAGATGGCGTTTTTTGATTTTCTGAAAAAAAAGAAAGAGGACGAGATGATTTCAGGAGAGGATCTTCCTTCAATAGAACCGCAATCCCCAATGACAGACGATTTTAAGCCGGCGTTTCCAGAGCAGCTGCAGGCTTCAAACGGGACTGCGCCAGACCATAGTACAGAATTAATTCTAGCAAAACTAGATTTAATCACGCAGCGGTTGGATAATATTGAGAGAAGATTGCAGACGATAGAGCAGTTGGCGAAAGAGTCCAAATAAATTACTTAAACCATCTCCAGAATTGCAGACCCCTTAAGAAGTTAAAGAAAAGGTCTTTCCATTGATCGCGTTGAAGTTTTGTCTTGTAATCCTGAAGCATTCTGCTGGAGTTCTGTTTCATATAAGAGTTATACTGCTCAATGGTTTCTTCAAGAATTTTCTTTGCTTCTGGCAGAATGTGTTTATAACCAGTGGCAGGATAAACATCCACAATTTCTGGTGGGTCAGAGAGTTGATAATGAAAAACAGCTGCAGGGTATTTTCTAAAACGAACAGGCACTGAACCAAGATTCCCAGTGGTAAAATAAAGGATCTGGCCTTGTTTTGTATAATAAAAGTTATATCCCGCTGAAGCATATCCTCCAATCTTGCCAGCGTTCCCGCCAAAGCTTTCTGCTAAATATTCCATATCTCCAGGTTTATCCCCCAGCAGTCGTTGAAGATTATTTTCAAAAATTTCTTGACGGGAAAGAGAAGGAAGATTATCTTCTTTCGGCGGCTGGAATGTTTTTTTAATAATTGAATTATATCGCCGATAACTCTCTTTTAAAACAGCGAGAGCTGTAGTTGGAATAGGGAAGATGATTCCAGAAGAGACATCTGTGATAAATGGAGCAGTATTGTAACGTGTGTAATAAGAGAAGTATCCTTCAGTATAATCAGAAAAATAGCGTGGAAAGGGAGGATTTCCAAAATACAAGAGAGTTCCAGCGTCATCGCACGCAAAATAGAGAATAAGGAATTCTTCAGGAGAGCCTGTTTTCTCTTGGGCAATGCAAAACCCCATTTCATTTTTTTTCGTTCCCAGCATTATTTTTAAATTTTGTTCAATGATCTTCTCTTGAGAAACCATAGAAGAAAAAGAAAGAAGGGGATTATTAAAGATTGCTAAAATGGTCTCCAGGAAAGCAGTTTGTCAAAGAAGCTGTCAGTGCGAGCTGATGTTTCCTCAAGTGCTTCAGGGCCCGCCGCGATTTTTGCATTATAGATATGAAGACTGGAAGCGAGCGTTTTCTTTCCTTCTAAAGGTCTGCGGTCATGAAAAAGAAACCCGGAAATCATAGGCGGGGGAAACTGATAATGAAGCGCGCCTGTTGAATAACTGCCTTGATAGGGTACAACTAATTTCCTTCCAGAAGAAAGCTGGATGATCTCCCCCGTTCTGGTATCATAAACAAATTCAAATCGTGCGTAATTGCAGGAATTATCAGGGAGGCTTCTAAGCGGACCCCACGCAACATGCGGAAAAACAGCCCCTAACTGGCCGTCTTGATCGCCGAGCAACATGTCTAAATTTCGTTTAATAACGCGTTCGTTTGTCATGGAATCGCGAAGAAACAAAGGAAGATTTAAAAGGCTTTCGGAAAAATCAAGAAAAAACAGCGCGAAAGGGCAGCAAAACGAATATAACCAACAAAAAAGAAGAAACAGTATGAGGGAATTCATTGTTCGTGTCTTGAAAGGAAAAACAACGCCTGATTTTTCCGTTGAAAGTCTTGTAGGGGCTGGAAGGTTGGATTTAGTCTGCCGCTGCATTATGAACGCGCTATGTGTCGCGAATGATATACGAAGGGATACGATCATTCATATTTCATTAGATGGTCCCTCTGATCCGCCGAAGATTATTTCGTTTGCTGGAGAGACAATTCAAAAGTTTCAAGGTGATGAGCGTTCTACTGCGGGATTATTGAAGCAGGCGTTAGCAGCAGGAAAAGGATTGAGATTAAATGAAGCAAAGGAAGTAAGCCCAGGAATAACCATCATAAAAAAAAGTTTTGAGCAGTTAGTAAGAGAAAAAACAACAACGTCGCGAGTATATTACCTCCACCAAAAAGGAGCAGATATCAGAAAAACAAAATTCAAGGAAAAAACAGTCATTGTTTTAGGGGATTATATTGGCATGCCGAGAAAAAGCGAGAATCTGTTGGAGAATCTCAACGCGGTAAAAATAAGCCTTGGCCCGATTATGTTATTCGCTTCCCAATGTATAACTGTAGTCCATAACGAACTAGACAGGCAAAATGAATAAAAAGAGTGTATTCTTGATTGTCTTTTTGATTCTAATAGACCAGCTTACGAAGATATTCATGCTCAAAAAACAAACGCTTGGGTTCTTGCATGTCCAATTGAATTCAGGAGCGGTCTTCGGCATAGCGAAAAACGTAAATAATATCTTTATTATAATCACCATTGTAATGGTCATGGGGATACTTTATTTCTATAAAAAAGAGAAAAAACTTGAACAAGCGTTTAACGTGATCCTTGCTGGGGCTGTCGGAAATCTGGTTGATCGCGGCATCTACGGGGGGGTGATTGATTTCATTGATTTTAAGATCTGGCCGGTGTTTAATCTTGCTGATGTCTTTATTGTTGGCGGGATTATCTATGCGCTCTTCTTCGTGTGGAAAAGCAAGTCTTAAATAAAAAAGAAAGAAAAGAAAACTATGTTGATTTTCAAAAAAGAGGAGCTGGCATATGAAACAGCAAAAGAGAAAGAGTGGATATTGAGCAATGGTCTTGGAAGTTATAGTTCTTCAACAATTCTCGGGATAAACACAAGAAAATACCATGGGTTATTAGTCGCGAGTGTATCTCCGCCAGCGGAAAGAATGTTGTTCATCGCGAAAGCTGATGAGGAGATTATCGTCAACAACACAAAACTAGAATTATCCTCAAATAAATATCCTGGCGTCATTCATCCAAAAGGGTTTCAATATCTAAAGCAAGTGCAGTTTGATAACACTGCAATAACCTGGGAGTATGCGGTAAAATATGGGAGTATTCAAAAAAAAGTAGCATTGATCCAGGAAACAAACGCAGTGCTTCTTACATATATTTTATCCATGCAGACAGAGGGGATTTTCAGGTTGAAACCAGTCATCAATGCGAGAAGAATACATGAAATGATACATTCAAATCAACGGACATTTCAGCAGGTGAGTACAAAGCATATTACGCAGATAAAATGCAGGCAAATGCCGGAAACAGAAATAATTTTAACCTCAGATAAAGCGACATACACCCAAAAAGAGACATGGAATTATAATGTAGAATATGAACAAGAGGAAGCAAGAGGCTACGCGTTTGAAGAAGATGTCTTTGTGCCGGGAGCGTTTGTATTTCCATTTAAAAAAGGAATTTCAAAAGTGAATTTTCTCTTCATAGCGGACACAGCAAAAAAAGCCCAGCATATATTTGATCATCTGTATACAACTGAAGCGAAACAATATGAAAATATATTGTTGCAGGAGCAAAAACGAAAAGAAAGCCTTGTAAGAACAGCCAATGTCTGGGGAAAGTTCCCAGATGAAATAACAGGATTAATCAAAGCGAGCGACGCGTTTATCGCGAAACGGGGAGCGGCGAAAACTATTCTCGCTGGATATCCGTGGTTTACGGATTGGGGGCGGGATACATTTATTTCTCTGCCGGGATTATGTTTAACGACAGGCAGGTTCAATGACGCCAGGGAAATTTTCAAAACAGATGTAAAATACTTGCGGAGGGGGCTGCTTCCAAACTATTTCATAAATCAAACCCCGTATTACAATAGTGTAGATACGTCTTTATGGTTTATCTACGCGGTCTACAAATTTTTGCATTACACCCAGGATGACAAATTCGTAAAATCATATTGCTGGAAGCCGATGCAGGAAATAATCGCAAGATATATTCATGGAACAGATTTTAACATTTACATGGATAAAGACGGATTAATCACTGCTGGAGATGAAAACATAAATCTGACGTGGATGGACACAAAGATAGGAGATAAAGTTATAACGCCGAGGCATGGAAAGGCTGTCGAGGTAAACGCTCTATGGTATAACGCTTTGCGCATAATGGAAAAGATATCGCTGCACTTTAATGAAAATCCAGCACAATACAAAATAGTAGCTGATAAAGTGCGGCAAAGTTTTAATATATTCTGGAATGAGGAAGAAAAATGTTTGTATGATGTTATTCAAGGCAATAAAAAAGATAATTCTATCCGTCCAAACCAGATATTCGCGGTTTCTCTTCCAGCGCCGTTAGTAGATAAAGAAAAAGAAAGATATATCCTGAAAAAAGTGACAGAAGAGCTGTACACGCCAAGTGGTTTGCGTTCGCTGAGTCCAAAAGATCAAAACTATAAAGGATTCTATAAAGGAAACCAAGCAAACAGGGATCAAGCGTATCATAATGGAACAGTCTGGAGCTGGTTATTCGGGCCATATACAAGTGCGTATATAAAAGTCCATAATTATTCTCAAGATTCAAGACAAGAGATGAAAAAACGATTATTAAAATACATTCAAGCAAATAACAAAGGGATTGGAATTGGGACATTGCCTGAAATTCATGATGGAGATTTCCCGCATAATGCGCATGGTTGTATAAGCCAAGCGTGGACTGTTGGGGAAATACTGAGGGTTTTTGCTGAAGAGTTAAAACAATCATAACACTTATATACTTCCTTTGGAAAATAGAGAATGAAAAAAAGAGGTTCAGATGCACGATAAGATTAGGGATTTATTAAATGAGAATAAGGCGTTATTTCTTTCTATGGATCAGGGATTGGAGCATGGCCCAAAAGATTTCAACTTGACGACAATAGATCCAAAATATGTTTTAGAAATCGCGTTAAAGGGGCAGTACAGCGGCATGATTCTGCAGAAAGGTATCGCGGAAAAGTATTATGAAAATTATAGGCATGAAATTCCATTAATCATTAAAGTCAATGGCAAAACAAGTTTAGTGCAGACAGACCCGTACAGCCCCCAATTATGTTCTGTGAAGAACGCGGTGAAATTAGGGGCGAAAGCTGTTGGGTACACGATTTATTTGGGAAGCTCCTACGAAGCGGAGATGTTGAGGGAATTTTCTAAAATCGCGGAAGAAGCGCACGATCATGGAATCCCTGTCATCGCATGGATGTATCCGCGTGGTTCATTTATTCAAAATGAGGCAGACACAGATCTTCTAGCGTACGCAGCGAGGGTAGGATTGGAGTTGGGAGCGGATTTTATCAAAATGAAATATAATGGGGATAAGCAGGGAATGAAATGGGTTGTGAAATGCGCTGGCAAGACACGGGTTCTGGTTGCGGGTGGGGAGAAAACAGCGCCTGAGCATTTATTGCAGGAAACATATGAAGTAATTCAAGCTGGTGCTACAGGTTTGGCGATTGGGAGAAACGTGTGGCAGTCAAGCGAGCCATTAAAGATCACAGAAGCGCTGAAAGCGATTGTCTTCAATAAAAAAACACCAGAACAAGCAGTAAAACTTCTAAAATGAAAGTATATCTTGGAGCAGACCACGCGGGATTTTTCTTAAAGGAAAAAATAAAAAAATTTCTAAAAAATGTGGTGGATCTTGGAAATAAAAGATTCGAGATAAATGATGATTATCCGATTTACGCGGCGAAAGTAGCGAAGGCGGTCGCGAAAAATAAAAAAAGCTTCGGAATTTTAATTTGTGGTTCTGGCCAGGGCGTCGCGATTGCGGCGAATAAAGTAAAAGGAATTCGGGCGATTGTGGCGGAAAATGTCAAAGACGCGTACCTCGCAAGAAAAGATGACGATGCGAATATTCTCTGCTTGTCGGGAAGAACTCTCTCTCTTGAGAAAGCGAAAAGAATAATAAAAAAATTTGCAGAGACAAAATTCGAAAATATCCCGAAAAGAGCGAGAAGATTAAAGGAAATAAGAAGATTAGAACAATGAAATATCAGATTATTCCAACAATTATTAGCCAAAACCAGAAAGAGCTGAATCTTTTCTTAGAGAGATATAACAAT
>JACRKJ010000072.1 GCA_016219825.1 Candidatus Woesearchaeota archaeon
ACATCTAAAAACATTTAAATACAAACCTTTTGTTCTGAAAGTTGAAGAGCTCGCGACACATATGTCAACTATGCAGAAAGTTTATAAATAAAATTCCATAAACTATTTTATGCAAACCAATTCTTTTCGCTTAAAGTTTAAAACAGGAAAACAACGAGAAATTCTTCTTTTATATCAACAACATAAGGGAAACATGTCTTAAAAAAGTTTAGCAAAAGAATTATCGGTCTCTAAATCAACATTCAGGAATTGGGCAATAGAAAGAGATACTCTTCCAAGTAAACAATTTGAAAAAATTTGTTCCGATTTTCCTACGGCCTTATCTTTTGAGAAAGAGGTTATCTCAAGAAATCCTGAAAATTGGGGGAAAATAATTGGTGGCCGAAAGGGAATAAAAACTGTTATGAGCAAATACCAAAACCAACTGCAAGAATGGAGATCATTAGGAGGAAAGACCACAGCCAAAAAAGGAGGATGTAAAAAAGTAATCTTGCCTGCAATCTCCCCGGGTTAGCTGAATTTATTGGGGTAATGCTTGGAGATGGAACTCTTACGAAATATTTTTTAAGGATCTTCGGAGATAAAACTTTTGATCTTCCTTATTTTTTATATCTTGCTTATTCTATAAAAAACTTATTTGGCGTAGATTCACATATATCAACTACACCAAGAGGATTATCATTAACGGTATGTTCAGTTAAGATCTGTGCTTTTCTAAATCAAGAATATAATCTACCATTTGGTAATAAAATAGAGAAAAAAGCAAAAATTCCAGAAGAAATAATGGCTTCTTCAGATCTATTAAATGCCTGTCTAAGGGGATTGATCGATACAGATGGATTTGTAGGAAAAAGTGGAGAAAGGCTCAAAGTAGTTTTTACATCAAAAAATCTAATTCTTATAGAACAAGTAACAAAAAGTCTTGTTCAATTGAATCTTTTACAAAAAATGAGTATAAAAGAATATACTGAAATTACATCACAACAATCAACAAGTAATTACTTTAAATTCATAGGGAGCTCAAATTTGCGCCACATTATTCGGTTTAGAGAGTATAAAGAAAACGGAAATTTATTATATAAGCGGGAAACCCTGTCTTATTACCAAAAATATGAAAAAATGGGATTACCTTATTTTGGGCTCGTAGTTTAGTGGTTAATTTCCTGATTTTTAGGAAAATCCATGGATAACGCCTCGTTGACGTCGAGGAGGTCGCAAGTTCGAATCTTGCCGGGCCCATTTTATTCTAAATAAAATCATAGTAAATAATCTTAATGCAAGTTTTAATCAATATCTTTATATATCTCGAAAAGGGCATAATTGCAGATGGAAAAAAGGGGGCAGGTGACGGCATTTATCCTTCTAGGGTTAGTGCTTATACTCGTTATTGGCGGTTATTTCGCGATTAGTAATTATCTCAATAAACAAGACTTCTTAACGCAGCTGCGCGGAAGATCCCAAATCCCAATAGAAATTCAGCCAGCAGTAACAGCGGTAGACGCATGTACAAAACAAGTGGGGGAAGAAGCCTTAACCCAAATCGGTTTGCAAGGCGGGTATTTGCAGTTGCCTGCAGATCCAATTCCTTCAAGTTCTTTTACGCCAGTGCCGGCAGCATTGGAAATTTTGCCGAATTCTGGATTAAAAACAAGTCTCTGGTTTAGGGAAGCTGGAAATGGAATTAGGGAAACAACCATTCCCTCAAAAACGCAAGTAGAGCAAAATATTGCGGATTACATCAACCAGAATTTTCAAAGATGCGCGAATATCTTCAAAGAAAATACAGAATTAACAGTAACCCAATCATTAACCCCAAAAACAACAGTGGATCTTTTGGATGAAGCAACGAACATTGTCGTGTCATATCCAGTCACAATCCAATTCAAGGACACAACATTTTCAATAAATGAATTCGGGGCGCAGATTGACGTAAAATTCGGAAAACTTTATACTTTAGCGAAACAAATCTTCCAGAAAGAGAATGAAATCTTATTTTTTGAGAATAAAACCATTGATACGTTAATCGCGTACAATCCAGAAATTCCATTCTCAGGAGTAGAATCTTCATGCACGCCAAGGACATGGTCAAAATCTGATTCCATTAAAAAATTAAAGGATATTCTCGCTGATAATATCAATGTGATGAAAATAAAAGGAACAAACTACGCCCCAGATGAGCGGGGGAGGGCGATGGAGTTCCAGGCGGGAGTGGAAGAAAAAGAAGTAACTGCGAATCTGCATTATAGTCCATCATTTCCAACATATATAGAAATTACTCCGTCAAAAGGGGACTTATTGAAATCAGATGCAATACCAGGAGATCAAGGAAGTTTATTAGCCTCTTTAGTTTCTCCTTATTTCTGCTTGACAGAGCATCATTTTGTGTACACAATAAAATACCCGGTTATAATCTCATTGACAGACGCGAAAGGATTTACCTTCCAATACGCGTTTGAAGTCATTCTTGAAAAAAACCAGCCGCGGAGGAGTACGCTTGAGCCGATAGAATCGCCTGTTCCAGACGCAAGGATGTGCGAGTATCTGCAAGCCCCGTTAAAAATAAACACGTACACAATAGACGCGAAAGAAAATCTAAAACCATTGGAGAATGTGGATTTGAACTTGAAATGCTTCCCGCAGACCTGCCCATTGAAAAAAATAAGTGAGCAGGGAGAGCAAAGCGCTGTTGTCGCTCCAGCATGCGGAAATGGGATTATTGAAGGAAGAAAAGAAGGGTATACTCTGGGAAAAACAATCGTGTCCACAAATACAAATGACCTGCAGGAAATAAATGTCGTGCTTGATCCAATCTACACAAAACAAATAGAAATGTATGTGATTGAGAAAAAAACAGGGCAGATAAGAAAACCATATCCATCAGAAAATATTATGTTCCAGTTTACCCATAAAAAACCAGTGACATTAAGCTCCTCCATCGCGTATCAGGAAGAAGGAAATAATTGCGCGAAAGAAGATGACTGTGGCTCTGGATTAACCTGTCAGCAAAACAAATGTGTTCATGCTTCATGCCAGAAACAAATAGACTGTACAAACGATCAAACATGTGCGGCTGGAAAATGCAAACCGAAAAATGAGCTGCAGTTGACTGCGGGTGACTACCAAGTGAATTATTATGTCTTGCGCTCAAGCACCTGGCCGATTAAAACACCAAAACAAAAAATAGAAAACTGCGTTACTGGCGCGAAAGCAGGATTGCTTGGCTTTTTTCAGACGCAGGAACAATGCATCACAACAGATGTTGAGTCTGTGGAATTAAATACAGGAATTACAGGCGGAGCGACATTTGATTATAGCATTGCACAGGAAAGATTAGCTGATAACGTCCCATTAAAATTATACGCGTTGGTGGATGACCTCCCAGCGGATATGGAGGGATTTTCAAATATCCAGATCGCGTTCGCGGGCAATAAAGATCATCCGTACTTTAAGCAGCCAGAATGAAACAAAACAAACTAACAGCGATTATCTTCATCATTTTGCTAGTCCTGCCTCCATTTGCGGCAGCGCCAGACACGTCCATTCCAGGAGTAGTTGCGCAAGCTGGGGCGAATGTTGGTGAAACAGTCAGGCAGGGATTGGATAGTTTAGGGCATCCGCAGGATTTAGGCGAGCCGATTATTGTGAATGTAGCGAGTTATGAGCCAACAATTGTGCGCTCAGCCCAGATTGAGCAGAATGATGTTCCAGTATTTGTGCATTTAGAGGCGACATCCACAGTTCCAGATTTTAATCAGCCTGACGCGTTCTCCGCGTTGACAAACATCCCGCCGATCAGGGATATTACGATTCTGCCGTCAAATAATACAAACATGCAGTATGTGAGGAATTTCAGATATATCCGTCCCCCTCAAAACCAGTATTCAAAGAATAATTTAGGATATCTTTTAGTGAACTTAAAAAAATTAAAAAATGAAACTGATGTTCCCCCAAACAGGACAATTAATCTTGAATTACAGGCGAAAATATTTTTTGATTCTACAATGGGAGGAATTTTAGGGATCTCTGAAGAGGAAAAAACCCTGCGTGAGGAATCAGCGGAGCTCTTCGCCTCAAAGGCAGATAAGACTGACAATGCGTTTTTCAATAAACGGGCGTATGTGCGCGCGATCGCGATTGATGAAAATGAGGCCACATTCCAGATTTATAATAAAAACTTGCTGCCATTAAGTATTTTGAATCCAAGCGTCGCTCCTGCTGGAACGCCTGTCGCCACAGTTCGCTTGCATAAAGGCCAGACTACTGAGAATCCAGTCAATATTCAGTATAGTGGAAATCCGTTGGAGGATTTAGTGTTGGTCAAATTAAACGACATTACTGGCCCGCAAGACGCTGCGTTGGTGGATATTAGCGTCAATGGAAAAACATTCAACAGAAAAATAACCAAAGATCAGGTTATTTATCCAGGCTCACAGTGGGTTGTGGTGGATCTCCAAAAAGCAGATCCAAAAACAATCTCTTTCGCGGACGCGGTAAAAGAATTCCAGTTGACGCCGACAACTACCGCTTCGTTGACGCAACAGTACGGCCAAAATCCACAGTTTGAAAAAGGAACATACACGATAAAAATGAAAAACAAGCAGACAAATGAGATAAAAACAAGTATTCGGTCAAGCTTGCAAAAAGGAGGGAAATTTTTATCTATTGCTTCTTCTGTTCCGTCTAGCCAGCTCGCGGAAGTATTGGAGGAGAAATACTGTCCAAACACGTTGATTGGAAATAATCTAGATTTTGCCTGCGAGGCGGTTAAAAAATACAAACAAGTTCTTCAAACAGATCTGCATTCCCAGCAAGCGAAAGAAGCGTACCAAGGATTATATGATGTGTTTTCAGGAAAATTAATTGACTATCCTCCATGCGATTTAATAAACAATGGAAACGTACGGAATTCAATCCAATGCAATGAGTTTCTAGCTGATATGGCTGGATTGACAGATTATTATGCGAAAATACTGAACGACGAGGGCGTTTTCAATAATGCGGTTAGCGCTTTAAGCGGATCAGGAGGGTTGCTTTCCCTGCCTGATGAAGGGATCACCTTGCAGTTAAACGAAGTAAAAAAAATAGAGGAAAATGAAAAAGGAAATGTAAAACTGCGTTTCGATGGAAAAGATTCTTCCCCTATTTTTATAAATCAGCCGACAGGGTTGATCTTTACACCAGCGGAAGCTGTTGATCCAGTTATAAAAAGTGTAGATCATAGAGATCATAGTAAAGACAAGGAATGGGTTGTGACAGAGCTTCATCCAAGCTATATCAAGATACAACAAGGCGTTAAAAAAGCGGGGAAATACCAGTTTACTGGATCTGCGATGCGGTTGGACGCTGGAGCGAAAACACAGGTCCCAACAGCAGAAAAGCCTGTGCCAACAGTGGCGAACAGCCTCCAGCAAAAAGAAGTGGTCTATGACGATGTAACGATTGTGGAGATTAAAACACAGAATGAGGCGTTTATTACGATTATTCCAGGATCAGGAAAAGCGTTTTCTACATCAACATTCAAGGCGAAGATAGCGATTGACAAGCGCCCATTTACATTTACGCCGCAGCAATTGCAAAGCCAGATCAACGCGACGCAAAAAACAATTGCCTCCTTGGATGGATACACAAACAAGTTGGACAGCCTTGTCAAAAATTGGAAAAAGGTGTGTTTAGGGACATTTGCGGCGGTCGTGACAAAAAATTTATTATTCCAGGGAACGACGCGCGCGGTGGCGAGAACAAAAGTTTCTGAATTTTACAATGCGCTCTGCAAAAAAGAGATCGGTAGCAGCGGAAAAACATTGAATGGGTGTCTTACGGAAAAAGCTGCGGACATGAAAAAGGATGTCGACGCTTCGCAGGCTGCGTTGGATGAAGTGACGAAACAATTGAAGGGGAAGAAGCCTTCAGAATTGGAGCAGTGCGGGTCTATTGGAAAATCAGAATTTGATGAGTTGAAAAAATTAGGCGCGACATATGATGAATGCAAGGAATATCTCTATTTAGGCCAATTAAAGAAAAATACGATAGCGAGTTCAGGATTGAAAGCAGACGCTGAGCAAAAATATGATAAGATTGGATTTGAGACAAAAATACACTTAGTCAATGATCAAAGTGTAAAACAACTTCAAATCCCGCCTACGATGAAAGTAGCGTTTGGCACTGAAGAAAATGCGAAAGTACTCTTTATTCAATCAAAAACCCAATTCGATACAACCCCTCCAAAGTTAGGAAGCCCAGATCCTATAGAATTAAAGCAGATCCGCCCCAATGATCCAGCAGATCCATCAAAAGGATTTTCATCGTTTATCCCTGCGCAGCTTATTCAAAATAATTCCCAGATAACTCAATCTGCGACAACAGATCTTGTCCAGTTAAATAAACTGCAATATGACTTGTTCAACGATCCAAAAAATTTCAAAGATGGGATTATTGCATCGGTTCAACCATTATTAGATAAAAAAAATATTCACACTGATAAGGAAGAATTAAATCTTATTGCTAAAGAATTGCAGGTTCTGGAAAAAGTTCCAACTGCGTTTTACGTGGATAAATCATTTTTAAAAAAGATCCAACAGCCAGCATCACAAATTCAAACAACAGCGATTACACTTAAACCAGAAGAGATAATCCAACACGCTTTAAGTTCATTCAACATCATTGTAAATCCACCAAACGCAGCAAATCCTTTAACAAAAAAAGATTCGCTTCCTAGTAATTTTAGTATATACACTTCTTCCATTTATCAAGATCCAGCGAACAGGTTCCTAAGCAACGAATATGAATTCATTCCAGGATCATGCAACGAAAAAGAGCGGGTCTTATACGCCCAAGTAGACGAAAACAATCAAGTGTATTGTTACCCGACAGGAGAAAATGGCGAATATATTTTGGCTGGCCCGCGGTTGACAGGAACAAAAGCGATAGATTCCTTTACTGTTCTGAATGTTGGGGCAGATAAAAAAATGGATTGCGGCAACACGCCGACAGATGATGAGGTAATGTACACCGCGAGCGATTTAAACTTGCCGCAAAACAAGCAAAAAAAACAAGACTATCAAAGGATAATAAACGCCGCTGGAAAATGCGACAAGGAATGCCATACCATTGGCCATGTCGGCAGAGCGAACATTCCTGTGAAATGTTCGAAACAAGCGTCAAAATTATCATTGCAGAAATTCCAGCCGCAATGCACTGATGTCATGGAGCCGGATGATTGTAAACTCTTATTCAACGCGTGTGACCCTGTGTTATGCCCTCCTTCGCGCTGTAATCTTGGCGGGAAATACCAGGTTAATGATGTTGTGCAGTCTGGAATTGTAGGCTCAGTCGCCTTATGCCTTCCAAATATAAATGAGGGAATTTATGTGCCAGTGTGTTTAACAGGAATTGACGCTGGATTAAAAAATATTCGAAGCGTTTTAGATGGCTACAAAACCTGCTTGGAAGTAAATCTCAAAGAAGGAAAAAATGTTGGCTTTTGTGATTATATCCGTTCTGTGGGTGTATGCGAATTAGTATGGAGGGAAGGATATCAATTATTAAATATCCAGGGCGGAGTTATCGATTGGTTGACATTAAAGTTAACAAGCAATCCGCAGGGCGGTGTGGAATATTATAACTTGCAGCAAAATATAAAAAACGCGGGCGATTCATTCAACGTATTTACAAATGAGTATTCAACCTCATTTTTAGCGTATTACAAGGGAAAATCATTAGGTGATATTGGAACCCAATTATGCAGGGTAAATGTAGGTGGAAATCCTCCATCAATCGGAGAAATTATCGATAAATTGTCAGAGCCGGAAAATCCGCCGCAGTACACTGCTTTCTTCGAAGAAGCGCCCTATGCGAGAGTGGGGGAAGTTCCATTTGGCACAAGAGGTGTTGCAGTCACAAGCGGTTCAACGCAAAAACTATCGATCTACAAAACATTTTATCATGTGTACGCGGGAACAGGATACGCCCAAAGCACAGGAGTGTTAGGAGAACAATCAACCATTCCAGGAAATCAGCCGAATAAAGCGGTAAGTTACGCGGTTTTTTTACGAAATAAAAATGATCCTTCACTTCCTCCAATTTATGTAACCGTGCCTGGAGAGACATTCCAGCGTGTGGTGAATTTGGAAGTAGGAAAATCACGGCAGGAAAGTGTCGAGACTGTTGGTCCTGTAGGCTATAATGAAGTCTGTATTGTCATCAATGGAAAAGAATCATGCGGGTTTGGAAAAGTTTCCAGCAGTTTTGGATTAAACGAGGTAGGAAATTATATTACGCAGGCGGAAGCGTTGCAGAATATTACGTCAGCCTCACAATGTATTACTGAAACACAAAACGCGCTAGACACATTGGGCGCGTTAGCTCCAGGCGGTGGAATAGTGTCAACAGGAATTGTGCGTGTGTGTAATCCAACTGCTCCAAGCAATGACCAAAACAAATGGAAAAAAATAGGAGTCTGTGGCAAAGATAATAGTGGATTAGATCAAGGCTCATGCTGGCTAGATCAAGATTCTATTTCAATCTCAGATAAACGAATTGAAGCAGATACAAGAAACGCCCTTGCGAAAGTAGGAAATACCGCAACAACACTTCCTAAACTCATCAAGGATGCGGATGCACAATCTGCGCTTGCTGCGTTGAATGCGCTGAAAAAAGGATTATTAAATACAGCCTGGTCATCATTGCGCCAGACAGCAAAAAAAGCTTCTTCAGCAACAGGCAAAGCAGTTCTTTCATTAACTATAAGAACAGTAACGAATCAAGCTACGTTGGGATGCAGGGTTGGAGTAGACAATTGCATTTGGAAAGAAATCCCGCAAATGCGCAAGATTATAGATGACTTTGCGAAATTAAAAGCAAACCTGCTCTCGTACACAGATTTACAGCAGCAAGCGCTGAATCCGCAAATCGCGTTGCAGGCGTTGATTGAAGAAGCGGACGGCTACAAAGAATTCGCGCAGATAAAAAGAGAAGTAGAAAAAATTCAAGGTGGTCCAAAAGAAACTGCGCCTGTGCAAGGTTATCAAAGTAAAACAGCAGTGACAGAATCGATGATCCTTGAAATCGACAAAGGAGCTGGCTTCTGGAACAGATTATTTATTGGCACGCTGGATGTGCGGTATCATAATAGCAAATGGCAATGGTCAAAAGATAAAAAAATCTGGAATGCAGTGATAGAACTAAGTGGGTTGGATGATTGGTACCAGCAGATTATTACTGGGTTAGAGGGGAAAGATTATTGGAAAGGAATGGAAGAGATTTTAACGCAAGTAAAAGCAGATCCGCCCCAAAATGGGGAAAAGATTAGTCCAAAAGTAACAATCTATCAAAATAATGGTGTCTCGATTGTAGATGAGTATACCTATGATAAGATTGATGATAATAAAAATAATATTGCGCTTCTCGCGATAAATCCATTAGCAGGCGCATCAAGGTTAAAGACTGAAAATGCAACAGAAGCAGAAGAAAGAATTGCAACCTTTAAATGCAATGTGCAGCAGGATGTTAAGCAAATAGAGAAAAATATCAAACCATATATTCCGATTGTCAATAAGCTTGCTATCGATGAGGATGAAAAAGTATTGTTATTAGCGATCATGGCAACAGAATCAAGCGGTGTAAACACAGATAATGAAAATGCAGCTGGCGCGAAAGGACTAATGCAGTTCATAGCATCTTCAGCTGTCGGCACTTGTTTTAATCCAAGTTTGTATAATATTGATTGCCCGAACAGGTTAACCAATGGTAAAAAAGAATGCTGCGTGTGTATTGGCGCAGGATGTGCTACAGATGGAAGGGACACTCCAGAAGTTGCGATTGCGGGGGCGGAAGTCCTGCTCAATCAAAAAATAAGAGCAATAAGAAATTGTCCTGAAACAAGATATTCTCTAACGCCGGATACAGAAAAACTCGCGTCAATAGCGGCGTATAATGGAGGGGAAGCGGGAATTTGTAACGCAATAAAACAAGTAGTTACCCGCAAAGAAGAAAATCTAAATTTCTGGAATGATAATATGATCTTCTTTGAATTTTACAATCAAAACTGCAATGCTCCAAACTGCAAGGAAGAAAGAAGATGTTATACGCCAAAAGTGTTATACTTCAAATCTACATTCGAAGCAGACCATATTCTAACGCAATAAGTTACTGTAAGAAAAAATAATTCTCAAATGCTTGTTGTTCTAGTATTGTGGGAACGGCACGAAGAAATAAAACAATAAATAATATGCGGGGAACAGGATTCGAACCTGCGAAGGCACTAAGCCATTAGGTCCTAAGCCTAACCCATTTGGCCGCTTTGGTATCCCCGCGTAAGAATATGGAGAAAAAGTGCATTTAAAAGTCTTCCTTTCAATCATTTCAGGAAGGTACGGAAACGTCTGTCTGTAGCAAAATCTCTTTTAGAACTTCTTATGGATGGGAATGGTCGCTGTATTCTTCTTTGTCAATGTCTGTTAAGATCTTTTCAATCCATGAATCAGCTTCTTTTCGTTTTCCGCGTATTTCTGCTTGCAGCGCTTTCTCAGCTTTGGTAAAATCCATTTCAACCATGGACAATAATTCCATCGCGAATTCCAAGCTCCTGCGCCGTAAACTTTTATTGTCGGAATTAAGGATATGGCTTAAGATCGCTTTCAATTCAACAAGCAATGGTTTGTTCATCGTTTCTTTATTTTGCTTTTTCCTTTCCACTTAGTCTGCCATGCGAAACGTCGTAAAGTAGCGGTTGCGCCATAGCCGCAGGCGGCGCATTTTTTATGTTTCACATGATAGCTTCGTGATCCACAGCGCCTGCAAGGTATGACAAGCTTGCTCTTCTTTGATTTTTTCCCCATCGAGGAAGTGCCTTTTGTCATGGTTTACGCGGTGGAGATAAAAATAATTGTGTCTCCTCGTATGAAGACAGTTCCTAATTTTCGTTTGACTTCTCCGTCAACTTTTTCTTCAGAACTTTCTAAAACAGTGTTAATATGGATGTCAAATGATTTTAATTTGCCAATCAATTGTTTCCCATTTTTTAATTCAACAATAACATTTTTTCCTCTTGCTTCATTCAATGCGTCTAAGGGTCGTAATTCCATAAGTAATAACCTCAAGCACATGGAGCGCTAGACAATATTTAAACCTTTCTGCTCGTAAATAGCTAGAGAAACACAAAAATCTTGTTAAACACATAAAAAGAAAATAAAATCAATGACTGAACGCGAATTGAAGAAGAACGACCTACAAGAGTATATTCTCCTATTCTTGAAAGATATTATGCAGTTGGCGCAAACCAATCTGCATGCAAAGAAACCTGTCTTCTTGATGGCACACAAATTATACATCAAAGAGAATATGACACCGATATAACCTACTGTCCTGCCTGTAATTTACAATACAATGAACGAGACTTATCTGAACAGGGAAGGAGAAAAAGTGTACTGCAACACCTACCAGAAAAACAACAACAATTAACAGAGTATAGATCAAAAGTAGTCCTATTAGAAGATCTTCTAAAGCTCGCGAAAACAAAAGGATTGATCTCAGAGTAAGCAAAAGTTATTTAAACAGCCCATTTATTCCAAAACTATGGCAATTATCCAGCAGCGATCAAAGAAGAAGATTACTGGCGGCAGATACCGTCCTATTACAAAACGATTGGCTAACTATGGGGACATCCCAACTGCGACAAAAGTAGGCGAAAGAAAAATGAAGGTGAAACGGGCGCGCGGTGGCCATGATAAGATTGTTGTTATTGCTGCGAAGATCGCGAACATTCTCGATCCAAAAACAAAGAAATCGCAAAAAACAGAAATTGTTTCCGTTCTAGAAAACGCTGCGAATAGAAATTTTATTCGGCGCGGGATTTTGACAAAAGGGACTGTTATTGAGACAAAAGCTGGAAAAGCAAAAGTAACATCAAGGCCAGGCCAAGAAGGCACAGTAAACGCGGTTTTAATGTAAGTATTTTCTGCATCTTTAAGTAAATTACTTTTTGATCTTATTCTGAAGGAAACGCGCTCGCGCATAAGGAAGAGCTAT
>JACRKJ010000073.1 GCA_016219825.1 Candidatus Woesearchaeota archaeon
ATCCTACGTTTAAGATCGCGTTTTCCTTTTCTGGCACTGTCTTAGAACAAATGGAACAATTCTCTCCTGCTGTTTTAGAAAGCTTCCAGAAATTGATTAAAACCGGGCGCGTCGAAGTATTGGGGGAGACCAGCCACCATTCTCTGGCTTTTTTATTCTCTAAAGAAGAATTTACTGAGCAAGTGCGAGCCCATCGGCAGCAGATCCAGCGTTTATTCAATATAACCCCCACAGTGTTTCGAAATACTGAACTTATCTACAATAACGCTATCGCGCAGTATATTGAACATTTAGGCTATGAAGGAATTTTGGCTGAAGGCTGGGACCATTATCTGCAAACACGTTCCCCTAATCAATTGTATAAGCCCCTCGGAACAAAGAACATCAAAGTCTTATTAAAGAATTACAAGCTCTCTGATGATCTCGCATTCCGGTTTTCCCAAAAAGACTGGAAAGAGTGGCCCTTGACTGCTGAAAAATTTGTTGATTGGATTTCCACAACGCCTGGAGAGGTTATCAACCTTTTTATGGATTATGAGACGTTTGGAGAGCATCAATGGGAAGACAGCGGTATTTTCTCCTTTTTACGGGAACTGCCTAAACTATTATTAGAGCACTACCATACTTTTTCCACACCCACAGAAACTGTCCGGCGCTTTTCCGCCCGCGAGTTTTTAGATATTCCTCATTATTTATCCTGGGCTGATGTTGAACGCGATATCAGCGCGTGGACTGGCAACCAGCTGCAGCAAGAAGCGTTGAAACAAATCTATCAATTGGAAAAACAGATTAAAGCGGCAACCAACCCTGAACTATTAGAAATATGGAGAAAATTACAAACATCTGACCATTTTTATTATATGTGCACGAAATGGTTCGCTGATGGGGATGTGCATAAATATTTCAATCCGTATGACAGCCCCTATGACGCGTTTATGAGTTATATGAATGTCCTGCAGGACTTGAAATTACGATTGAATCCTATTTGAAACTGGCTGGACGTACCCCGAACTCCTTCCCCCCGTAAGCAGCACTCACATTGCAACAGAAGGCAGCCCCATCTGAGTCCGCAATGAACCTCGCGACAGAATTGTCTTGTGGGGCAACATAACGAATTTGTGTTTGTATATATTTTCTTATGGGCATCCCTTGCTCATTGAGATCATCTAAGCTGATATATCCATTGTCCATAATACACTCTAACAATTCTTCTTCATTAATATACAATATATTCCTTATTCTCTTAAATTCCGCATTCAGCCATTCCCCCCTCTGTGGCCCTGCAGTCATTATCTCATCTAAAATTTCTGCAATAGCCCTCTTGTTGAGTCTCTCCCCTTTCGCATTATAAACAACACCTGACTCCAATAATAAAATAAAATCGAAAAACTGCCTGATCGACAACATGAAACAGCCTTTATGCTGCAGTCTTTTGCGAGTCTGTTCAAATGAAAGTCCATCATATCCTTTTTTTATGGAGACGAGGAGATCTGGATAAGAATGATCTCCCCATTTTGCTCCCTTGAGAACAATCCAATTTTCTGGGTCTGGAACAGCATTCTTTTTCTTTTTTTGAGGAAGCTGTTTTTTCGGTTGTTCTTGTACTTTCTCTTCTAACTGTATTACACGCAAGGCTCCAATTGTTTTTTCCAAGTCCTGCAATAAAACAGCTAGATCCCGAATATCGCTTCCTGCTGCCTGATCGAGCGTTCTCCGTGATCTCGGTTCCAGTGTATGCTCTCCTCTCAGAAATAGTGACATGGACCGCAGTTCTCTTAAGATTGGATTGTCTTTTTCCGCAAGCCAGGATTCCAATTCCTTTAATTCTTTCGGCGCTAATTGATCCTCTCCCATCCAATCTTCGAGCAAAGGCACGACTGTTTGGCGCAGCGATGAATAGATCTCCTGCTTTGTTTTTAGCGAATGGCCTATAGGATCAAACGTTAAACTGTCAATGATCTGAATCTTGGCATACGTTGCAGACAGGATTTTCTTGAATTTTTCCACTAATCTCTTTTTCTTTGAGAAGAAAGAAAGCAGACCCATACACTTTTCCGTTTCTTTTTGTTTAAAAAAGCTTTTGTTTCATTAAAGTAGAGACAGAGTTAAGTTTATATATAAATTTCATCTAGTGAAAGAAGACGTTGAAATTAATGGACATTCAACTGTTAAAAGAGGTAGAGAACCGTCATGTATTTGTCTTGCATGATGGAAGGACGTTAGCTAGCCTGCAGGATCTCGCGGACGTCTTGCCTTCGCTTTCTGAATCTGTTTTTTACCATCACGTGAACGCTGACCGGCATGATTTTTACAATTGGGCTAAAGACGTGTTCCAGCATTCCGGCTTCTCCCAGGAATTGTTATTATGCACCACCCCGGAACAGGTTTTGCATTGCATTGAGCATTGGCTCGCGAAAGCGGCGTTCGCCCAGGAGGAAGATTATTTATCTGCGAAAGTAGACGAACAAACAGTTTTATTGCCTCTCCAAGAATTAACCTGCGCAATCGGCATGCTTCCCAGCTCAGAACCGCCGCAACCCCCCCAGCCTACGATTTTTAAAAGCCCGAACCAATCCCCTATGCATCCGCCAAGCCAGCCCTCAAAAACACGGATCGCGAGCACACTTCAAAAACGTCCACAAGCTAAAAAAACTTCTGTGAAAAAAGAAGCGCAGCAAAACACGAAAGCGCTTCCAGACAAACCTTTAAAAGCGCAGCGCATACAGCCTAAAACTATGCAGGAATTGGTCAAGAAATTAAAAGAGGTGTATAAATCGTGAATAGGGGAACAACATTTGGGATTGTTTCGCTGAAAGGAGGCGTTGGAAAAACAACTGTTGCTGTGAATCTAGCTACAAGCTTAGCGCATGATTATAATAAAAAAGTTTTACTTGTCGACGCGAATTTGTCTTCTCCCCACGCCGGGCTGCATCTAGGCATTGTCCCTAACCAGGCGACATTGCACCATGTTTTAGCGGACAAAGCGCAGATACACCAAGCGATTTATGAGCATCACCAAAATTTACATGTCCTGCCAGCTTCTTTAGTCCATACAAATGTAGATATGCTGAAATTAAAACAAAAATTACTGCCTTTACGAAAACAATATGATTACATCGTTGTCGATTCTTCCCCTTTGTTAAACGAGGAATTACTCGGCGTCATGCACGCGTCAGACCATTTAGTTGTTGTTACTACGCCGGATAATCCTACATTAAGCACGACCTTGCGCGCGATCAAGCTCGCGAAAGAAAAACATACGCCTATTTTAGGGCTTGTTATCAACAAAATGCGCGGGAAAAAATATGAATTACAGCAGAAGGAAATTGAAGCTGCCTGCCACGTTCCTGTTTTAGGCGTTCTGCATGATGACCAGAAAGCCCTTGAAGCGTTAACGAAAATACAGCCCTTAACATTATATCGGCCCTATAATAAAACAGCCCAAGGCATGAAACAATTAGCAGCCACTTTGATTGGAGTTCCCTATCAAAAAGTCCCGTTTTGGAAGAAAATCCTGCATTATTTACGCGACGATTTCCAGAATTTTAGAAGCCATAATTTTAAGATTGGATTTCGATATTATTAAAAGCCAACGTTAATATATCTCCTTCTTTCTGTTGTTGTTATGGCATACAAACAAGCAATTTTGATTCGACAAGATTTACAATTACCAAAAGGAAAAGCTGTTTCCCAGGGAGCACATGCCGCAGTTGAAGCTGTCTTGCGAAGCGATAAAGATGTTGTGAAAGCATGGAGACAGGAAGGCATGAAGAAGATTGTGTTGAAAGTAAAAGATTTGAAAGAATTAGAGTATTATAATCAGGAAGCGAAAGACATGAAGATGATCACCGCGTTGATTACTGACGCTGGAAAAACAACTGTTGAGCCTGGAACTGTGACGTGTTTTGCTATCGGGCCTGAGAACGAAGAAAAACTGGATAAACTCATTTCGACATTAAAATTATACTAGAATTTTCTTTTTGGAGCGTTAGTGCAGCAAGTTTCTAATTTGCCTGCTTCATCTATTCAACCTTTTTCAAAAAGATAATATCCCTTTTCTGAATAAAAGAACCTTCATAATTCGTTGGTTTATCGTTTTCAACTTTGGAAATCGCTTCGTTTAATGGCAACCAAACAATCTTAAACCCATTGCTTAATTCCTCTTCTGTAAAACTTGCTTTTCCTTTTGAAATAATTTTTCCGATATAACAATACGATATTTGTTTGAAATTAAACTGAGACCGAAATTCAATAATTTTTCCAACTTCACCATCTACTTCAATTTCACTTCCAACCTCTTCTAAAACTTCTCTTATCAACGCCTGCGATCTATCTTCACCCTTATCAATTCCGCCGCCAGGAAGTTTATGATAATTATAATTTGACACAAATAAAATTGGAATTAAGCCATTTTCATCAAAAAGCACAGCTCTCGCCGCTTCTCTGATCTTCAGGGTGGATTCATCTTTTGGCCATTCCTTATCTTTAATTTCTTTTAGTAATTCCATCATAAATTTTGATAGTTTACAGGATAAACAGTATACCTTACTTTTTCTTCGCGAGCCAATTATATGTCAGCCAGAAAATGACGGAAAACACAAAGGCAAAAATTGCGAGATAAATTAATCCAAAACTCAGCATCCATCCTCCATCCATGCCATATCCCATCATCTGCGCGGAAACAAGGGGAATTGCGCTTAGACTCGTTAACGCCGCGATTATTTTTTTCATTGCATCACCTTATTTGTTTTTTAGATATTGCAATTTAAATAGCTTTCTCTTGGGCAATTGATGCATAGCTCTTGACTTACACCCCATAACCTTTTTATACCCCCGTCTCTTTATCATTTTATGGCTGAAGAACGTGTTGGATTACCCTCCGCTGGCGGTGGTTTAGTCCGTTATTTTGAGGATTATAAAAGCAAAGTCAAATTCAAGCCTGTTGTTCTTTTAATCGTGATCGGTGCGGTTATTTTATTAGGATTATATCTATATAAGTTTGGTGTGAAATAATTATGAACTTCTAAATTTAATGCCCTTTTTTATACACCACTTCCTCTAATGTGGATAACTGCCCATACGCTTTCATATATTCAGACGCACGGGTGATGCGCTTAAAATTATCTAATTTTTTCTCCAATTGAAATAATCCCTTGACAGTTCTTTCCCGCAATTCATCATCATTGACCACATTTACAATCGCAATACCACATAACACATCATCCTGTTCATCATCCACTGGACGTTTTTCCTGCTTGATCTGCTTGATTATTTTTTCCATCAATACATCATAATCATCCGCGTCCAACTGGATCTGCATATTTATCGGCGTATCATTTGTAAACAAAACCTGAATTGATGCTTTTTTTGTTTTAGAATCAACTTTGACCGCACGTATTTCAGATACTTCCAAGTTTTTGACGATCATGTTCCTCTTTTCGTTTCATCTGGTTTTTTTCTGCTATAAAAATATATCGTTTAAGTGAGCTGTAAAGTAAACGTCTGGAATTTTAAACAAAAAAATTAAGGTTTCTTAACAACCAACTTGCTTTCCTTAATTTCAGCTTCTAATTCTTGCCCCTCTTTCCATTTTAATTCTTCTATTATATTTGGAGGTATGACCAAAACCCACTTAGCATATTCCACATCTCCAACCTTTCTAGAAAGTTGTTTTTGCAGTTTCATAATCTAAAGTAGAGCTGACTTATATATAAACTTTTAGGTACCAACTTTAGAGTAGTTAATTAGGTACCGAAAGATATATAAAGAGTAGGTACCTAATATATGTATGAAAATAGAGATTAAGTGTAAACATTGTAAAAGTCAGAATTTCCGAAGAGAAGGAACTAGAAAAACTGACAATAGAGGAAAAATACAAAAATTTTATTGTAAAGATTGTTATAAGTTTTTTACAAATGACGATGGATTTTACAGAATGAGAAACAAACCAGAAATTATCACAATGTCTATTGATATGTATGTTTCTAATCTTTCATCTAGGAAAATGAGAAATCAATTAAAGAGACATCTTAGTCATAAAGTTAGTCATGTTTCTGTTTTAGATTGGGTTAGAAAGTACACTTTGAAAGTTCATAAATTCATAGAAAATCAAGGTTATAATTTAGGCAATAGTTTCTATGCTGATGAAACAATGATTAACAGAGAAGGAAAATTAGACAAATTTTGGTGCTGTTTGGATTGGGATACAAGATTGATTACAGGTTTTCATTATAGCTTATCTGCTAATCCTATTGAAGCCCAAGAATTTCTTAAAAAAGCAATAAACAAAGGAAAACCAAAATATATTCAAACCGATGCAGGAGTTTTCTATCCAAGAGCATTTAGAAAACTATTTTATTCTAATAAGATTGGTGATTTAGCAATTGAACATAAAATACAAAATTATCAGACAACGAGAGTTCATAATTACAGGATTGAAACTGTTTTTATGAAGATAAAAGATAGGGTTTTAGATTTTAGAGGATTGAAAGCTCTTTGGTCTGCTCCTATCTTAATGACTGCAATAGTTATTCAACACAACTTTATAGAAAATCACTCAACAACCGATGAAGTTCCTTCTGAAAGAGCAGGAGTTAATCTAGAATTGGGAGAAAATAGATGGCTGGATCTGATTAAACTATCCAGCAATAATTAGTAAATTTTATAAGTTTGATATAATTATAATTTCTATGGGACATGAGCATAAACATTCTGGTTGGAAAAACTTTTTTGCTGTTCTTGGAGTAATATTTGTCATTCTTTTTTTGTGGGGTCTGTTTTCCCCTTCTGAAGAACAAGATACCTCACAATCAGAAATTCTGCAAAATCAAGGAATTAATCAAAATATTAATGTTCAAGATAACATAAAGCAGAATATTGTTTGGATTAAGTATGAGGTTTCGGGGAAGAGTGCCGACGGTTCTTATTTTGAAACTGGTGGAACTGGTTCAGGCGTTATTGCAGGAAACAAAAGCAACGAATTGATAGTTTATACAAATAGACACGTCGTTGATTGTCAGTATAATGATATAACGTGCTTTCAAAGAATCTCCGAGAATATTCAAGTAAGAACGCAAGATGGCAAACTTCATAATGTTGATAGAGTATCTTTTAGCAAATCAGATATCGATTTGGCAATTCTTGAGATAAAAGATTCAAATGCAGCAAGTTATTCTGCTACTTATTATACAAAGGATTTTAAGATTGGAAATAAAGTTATTGCAGTCGGTTATCCTTCTTATGCTCAAAATGTTGTAGAATTCTCTATAAGTAAAGGAAAAATAACAAATATTAAAGAAGTATTATCGCAATCTACTGGAGAGAAATTTAGAGCTATCGAATCTGATGCATATACTTATTTTGGTAGCAGCGGTGGTGGATTATTTGATGAATCTGGTAATTTAATAGGGATTAATACATGGATTGCAGGGACTCAAACAAGCATAGCTATAGATTTTAGTTCAATTGCTCAAGAAGGTTTTACTTATTGTGATAAGGGTTCTTATTTCTCGAATAGTTATTGCCAAAATTATTGTGAGAGAGAACAAGTACTAGGTTCTGATGGAAGGTGTTATGATGTTTGCGATAACTATTATTGCAAATCAGAAATTCCACAAGTAAACAATCCAAGATGTAGTGATTCTACTTATGCTCTTGGATCTGATGGTTATTGCCACGCTGCTTGTACAATAAACTCATATTGTAATCAAGGCTTTATTTGCTACAAAAACCAATGTCTTAGCTGTTCCTCTGGAACTTCTTTATTTGAAGATGGGACTTGTAGAAAATATCAATAGATAAATTCTAATTGTACTTTTTATGTTTTAGCTTAAACACCTGACGCTAACTTTACAGCTCACGTTTAAGGCTATTTGTTTAATTTGAGAATAATTCGTTAATTTTTTCCTTATTTTAGAAGCCATAACTGTTCGTATCCTGCATGATGGACGCGTTCTGCAACTACCTTATCAATAATATCCGCGTAACGACCATATACCATCTTTGTATTGTAATGCCCATTCAAGACAGAACTGTGGCCTCTGTCCATAATTCTCCCAATTATTGGGAAGGAAAGCCTAAAATGCTCCCTGAACAAAAAGTATAATGACTTTCTGACAGCTACCAAAGATTTCCCCCTTACTTCGTGCCACCGTATCTTTCGCTCGTTATATCCCATTTTTCCCCCAACATATTTTAATAAATTGTTTGGGAGAATATTAGGTCTGTGCAGCGCAAGTTCTCCATGAATCAGGGCATGGACTAGAACACGATGCTGCTCCTCGCAGAAAAAAGGCAATTCCACCTCTCCCTCTTCCACATATTCTTCAGGGCTCGCAAACGCTCTTTCAATCAATCCCGCTCTTGTTTTTAGAGTTTCCTCTATTTTTCTCTCCCCATATATGACTGTCGCATGATCCCGTTTGATCTTCTCCCCAATATCTTGATAGCTCAATCCAGCTTCCCTATACAAATGCCGTATACCCATTCTCGCCGCAGCGTTTGTATCCTTTCTCTTATAATCCGGGTCTGTCAAAATTTCTTCCGCAACGCCTGCCTTCTCTGCGAATCTGCTGATGATATTCTCCAATGTAAGACCAGCTTCTTTTTGCAGCATCAGAGCAATCATGGCTGCGCGCAGCAGATGATATTCCATGTCTTCCAAGGGGTGAGTCTCTCTTTGAATACTGAATAAGTAGGAATCCACACTTCTGGAGAAGCGAACTTTCTCTAATAGATCCCTTTCTGTGCTGTTCATTTTTTCACTGATGAAAAATGTTGTTCCTGAAGAATTTTATCTTCTCTTGTGAGAGCATTGTCCCCATTTAGATCATCTTCCCCGCTAATAAATCCATCTTTATTGGTATCTAACACTAAAAATATTCTATCCCACCTCTGCTGCAACGCGTCTCTGTCTATATATCCCTTATGCGCAGCGACGACCGGCCACACAAATTCTGCATTGCTGACCTTCTGATCCTTAAAGGGAAAAAGCTGCGCGTCCCCATACATCACCCCCATCTCATTTTCATCCAGATATGCTATCTCTCTTCCCCCATCAACCTCACGGATAAAGGAACGCAGATAACGGATGCAGCATTCGCCCTGCTGCTTTAGAGGAGTAGGCAGATCTCTTCCCATAGAGATTGCTTCGCTGCCATACGCATCTAATTTCTTTTTCAAACAATCTTCTTTTAGAGCAAGCCTTGGCTGGCCGGGATAATAGACTTCAGTTGGTTTTCCTTCAGTATCTGTTACCTCTACTTGGGCAGTTGGATCAGTATGGCTTTCCCGCATTAATGTTTTCGTCCCGTTTACAATATCCGCTGCCAACACTCCGACGAGGACACTCAAGATAAAATTGCGCTTGAACATCATCAACGCTTTATCGTAAATTATTTAAAAGCTCCCCTTGA